>QHOF01000362.1 GCA_003219335.1 Verrucomicrobiota bacterium
ATAAATCTGGTTGAAGGACAAATGGTCCAATCGATATCAGTCCGCTCAACAGGAATCGAACAGCCCACGTCCTAATTGCTCCATCTGTAAAGTCTATGATTCGCTGCATGCGATTAAGATCTCACTATATTTCCTACTTCCAAATCACCTTGTCTTTGATTGGTGCAAAAATCTCCATTAATTTCGGGCGTTCGTTCTCCTTTAGAAATGTAGTGAATTCGCCCGCGCCTCCAAAAGATCCAATAAACTGCGCGACCCCAAGCCTTTTATCACCGAACCTAAAATCGAACCGAGCCCCTTCGTTTGCATTCGCAAACTCTTCGTGTCGTCTTCCCTCTGACTTGGATAATGAAAAAGTGGCTTTATAAACGTAATCACCTTGCTGGGTGTCTAGTTTGTAATCTTTCTTAGATTGCGGACCAGTCTTCGACGTTTCCTTTTTCAGGTCTTCAGCCTTTAAAACGCGAGTTCGTTCTGGTTCCAATGTTATTGAGACAATCTCGTTCACTGGTATCCTAAAAGAGGCAACACGCTCGGCATAGACTAGATATGATCCTCTTCGATCATTTATCTTTATAGATTGCCACTTCTCTGGCTGCTCACTAGGTAATTTGTGAACAACACGAAAGAAATCGAATGTAAGATCCTTTTGATTCGGAGCCTGGCTGCTTTCGAGCACCTTTGGCGTGACGGCGAGGACTACAAAAATTATGCATAAAAAAATACTTTTCGCGGTAGTGTTCAGGCTAATTAAGCGTGATTTAATACGCCGGTGATTCATTATTGCATCTACCTCGGGGGACAACATTTATTATCATAGCCGGGGGCAAGATAGCGTTCGCATACTGTGTTTTTCGGATCGTAATATGGTTCGTCGGCATCGTAACCATTATAACCAGTTACCACTCTAACGTTCCATGGTTGTCGCACGCTCCAGGATATTCTATCCGCAACGGCCGGGCCATGAAGGGGATTTCTACCAGAAGGGATAATAAGAATCAATAGACCTGACCCCTTACGTTCAAGATTTGATTGGCCGCTGTCCCAGCCCTTAAAGACATAGACAATTCGCTGTTGCTGTGATTCGATGTACGCCCACGCCGTGAGCCACATTGGGGTTGGCCCCCGAAAGGGAGAGCCAGTGGATCTGTGATCCTAAACCTTGGACACGGCGTGGTACCGACAGTTTTCTGGGGCAATGAAGATTGCCAGGGGCGGGAGAGAACTTCCTTAGCAGGGAGAACTCCCAGAGCCTTGAACCTGATGGATGACTGGTGCGGACTGATATCCGATACCGAATGACTGAGAACAGGGGCGCGTAACTAAGGATCACGAATCAGGCGAGTTGAAGAGACGGAAATAAAGAAATTTATTTCTTGCGGATTGTCGTTGCCTCTTGAACCTGCCGTCTAATGGGTGACCCCATACTCTGACTTAAACAGGCACGAAGCCGGAAATGGCGGACACAGCCAAGGATCGGCCTAACGAATGCTGAGCCTGTCCTCTACTCTACCTCTCTGGTTTCCTGTTCCGTCAAACTCGGGGCACTTAGACTGACCCTATTTTGTGTTTCGATTACGCTTCTTCGCTGATGCAACCTCAACAACAAGTCCGAAACAGAAGATACCGACAATGATTAGAAAATGATACGCATCCGGCACAACCCAAAAAATCGTGCCAACACCGCCGAAAGCCAGCAGCCCGAGTATGAGAAGACCTAGACGCTTTTTCTTGGATAGGTCTTTTCGAAATTGCATGCATCCACCCAGTGACACGGATCTAGTCTCATTTACATTTGCAGGGATCGTCCAGCTGATTGTAACCCTTATTGAGCAAGTCCAAGCTTTTTAACAGTTCGGACATCGACCAGTACGCCAATGCCCCAGTAAGAATAGTTCCGGTTACCGGGTTGAGAAAACCTGCTGCCGTAACCTGCTGCCGCACTCAGAGCAACACCATAACCCCAAAGCCCCGCATTGCTACCCGAGTACGCTCCAGGATATTCTATCCGCAACGGCAGGCCATGAACGGGATCTCTACCAGAAGAGATAATAAGAATCAATAGACCTGACCCTATGCTATCACGGTTTAAAATATGGTAGGCCAATCCACCGGTGGAAATACGCGCGCGACGCGGCATGAAATCGCTTTTATCAGATGTGCGGCTTGGCTGTCAATAAAAGACTCCCGACCCCTTTTCTGCTTCTCAGCGTTCACTTGCGTTGCAACCCGGCAACTCGCTCATCAGCCTTGCGCTGACTTTGTCGGTAGGCTTCAGCATCTCGATTGCTCTTCATGCTGCTACCCATGCTAGGCGGCTCCTGGCTCTTACCGCCGCGGGATTTCCCTCAGCAAACAACTGAGAGTCACCCTATGGATCACGACAGCAATTCATCTGGACACACAGCAATATGAAAGCCTGACACCGCCCACTGTCCCTGACACCGTAAAATCTATTGTTTTTAAAACGTTGCACCGAATCTTGTTTCAAACGTTGGGGCAGCATTGGTTCAGCAGAAATCGATATCTAAATAAATTGAGCAAGATTTTATAGCGCCCTTGATGAATCATATATCAATGGACCAAATCCAGCTTGTTAAAGCACCAAGCAGCGAAAATGCAAACGGAGTCATCCGGACACCGACCGGTAGGTCGCGGTCGGACCGAAAAGTAAGAAAAAGGACGGGCAGGAAGGAAACCCATGAGAGAAAAAGCCAAAGCGTCAATATGACACCGGAAAACGGTGCCTTGGTTATTTCAAGTATTTGCCATACAGGTAGAAACGAGTTTCCAATTAGAAGAATTACGTAGGCGCAAATCCTCCTCCTGCTCCTGAGCTCAAGATACCGAATTTCTATAATTAGAGCCAACCATTGTAGCAGATATACACCGCAAATAACCGCAACGTAGGTGTTGAACCGAGCCAAGGGTGAGAACTTCAAAATAAAGGGTGAATGGGCGATCGTCCAAAGAACGATCGCAACAAAAGCAATGATCATCGGAAGATGCAGCATGATATACCGTAGGCTACTATTGGATTGCGGTTCAGGCAGATCAATCAACAGGCTGCATTGCCGCCCCGAGTACGGGGGTGTAGTTAGTAGGCCAGTACCGCCAGTGTGAGGAGAAGAATTCAGGGACGTTGTTGTCTAAGTGGAATATCTTCTCCTCAGAATTTCCGAATGCCGGCCTGTTCCGCGGCAATTCCGGTCAACAACGTCCCCTAATCCCCTACAAATCTTCCCCCCATGATGGGTGACTGGTGCGGACCAGCGTCCGACACCGCATGAAAAGAAAACAGGGGCGCGTTACCGAAAGATCACGCACTGTGCGAGAAGAAAAAAGGGAAAAGAAGAAAATTCTTTTCACCGGAAACGTCTGTGGTTCTTGACCTGCCTGCTAATGGGTGACCCTCTGACTCTTCCCTTCTGATTCCTCCCCATCTACGAAGTTCACTTCTGGAAGATTCGCGATTTGGAAGGTTTTCGACCCTCGTTGAGTCAAGTCTATAGGACCAAGATTGAGCACATAGCGATCGGTCGCCGCGAGCGCTCCGTTGTCAATCAAATGACCATCGCCAAAATATTGAGACACGCGATAGCACCCAAAAAGTGAAGCGACGTGAACGACCGTTATCGAGCCAAGTATAAATTTCGCCAGACGAGTCATTATATTTGTTCAACGTGCGCGGCCACGCGGATCCGCCGGCAGTGGTGCTGATGGCGCATCATTGATCCCGGGAGTATCGTGTACGCTACTGGGCACGCCGCCCTGGCAGCATGACCGCGCCAAGGATCCCGCATATGTATTGCTGTTAGTTTCTATACCGCCGTAACGCCCTATCGAATAGGAGTTGTGTGCTTCCCTGAGACATTTGTTTTGATCGGAAGTCGGATTGAGGCAGTCAATTCGCCTCCGGTATCTCGGAGCTTGGAAATAGGGTCAGGCGTGATACCTGCTATTTGGATACGCGATATCGTCGGTGAATAGCAAATGTCAGGCTTGACCCCAACTCTCTTTCTCAAATAGCGCCACTCGACAATCCACCGGTGGAAATACGCGCGCGACGCGG
Source organism: Verrucomicrobiota bacterium (assembly GCA_003219335.1). Classification (GTDB taxonomy): domain Bacteria; phylum Verrucomicrobiota; class Verrucomicrobiia; order Chthoniobacterales; family UBA10450; genus Udaeobacter. The sequence continues at coordinate 4,073 of QHOF01000362.1, forward strand.
CATGAAATCGCTTCTATCAGATGTGCGTCTTGGCTGTCAATAAAAGACTCCCGACCCCTTTTCTCCCTCTCTTTCGATCGATCTCGTCCTTGAAGATAGCCTTCCGCTCGTTGTTGCACTTAATTTTTCATCTCAAGGAAACTCCGTGGGAGAAATTTGGTGGCTTTTAAGGAGGACCGTAACCGGGCTAGCTCACCTTGTCCGTCCTGTGTTTGCTAAAGCAGTTAAATGGGTCGCAAAACCAACCTATAGCGAAAAACGTAATGAAAAACAGCGCGGCCAGGGCGTGCAAGAAGTTGAACGTGTACCATTCTTCTTTCGTGAGATAGGTAACCCACCCATGATTGTTTAGTGGATAAATTCGACCGATCTGAGGCTGTGGAGTAGTAGGTAGGTTCGGCGTGTAATAAAAGGAAATCGCCTCCCCAAAGCAGATTGTTGACAGTACGAGCAAGATGATCATTATCATCTTCCAAATGGATGTCTTTCCCATTGCCCTAACAGCCGCACTTACCCGTCAGCTGGTTCACAGTTGTTTCCGTTTCGAGAGCGGATCCTGAACCCCCAAACCCCCCTCCAAACGTTTCTCCAACGCCATTTACCCGACCGTGGGGGCCGGCCCTGTAAAGCCGCCGACGGCAACGCTTACGCCGTCACCGACCCCGACACTAGCATTGTACCGGACGGGAAAAGAGGTCGGGAGTCTTTTCACGATGCCTTCGGCCTACCACGCGGACGCAGCGTCGACTCTAGGCTCAATCGTTTGGCGATACGGACCACCCAGCCCTGACTCAATCTTAACATCGTTTCCCTTTTTAGACTCTCAAGTCTGACAGTGCGCCAAGAACTC
>QHOF01000348.1:0-4119 GCA_003219335.1 Verrucomicrobiota bacterium
AACGATTCGACGTTTGCGTTTTTTGGCGGCCAGATCGGGACGAGCGATATGCATCGAAGATAATCCAGTGCCGACGCTGGCTGGATGCTCAATGACAGTCCGGGTTTTTGCTGCGCCTTTGTTCATTCCGCTCATACGCGCAGCGCCCTGACTGGATCCATGCGTTTCACGCGCAAGGCAGGCAAGAGACAGGCGATGAATGCGATCGCAAAGAGAATCACAAACGCCGCCCCAAACGCGATCGGATCGCGCGGACTCACTTTGTAGAGCAAGTTGCCAATCGAACGAGTGACCATCATTGCTGCTCCGGCCCCAATAATTATCCCCGCGATCGTCAGCCGAAGACCGCGCGACATCACCAATCGCAAAAGATCTTTCACGCCCGCCCCAAGGGCCATCCGCAATCCCAGCTCCCGCGTTCCTTGCGCAACTGAATACGATATCACCGCGTATAACCCAATGGCGGCCAGGAAGAGCGCCATCGCGCCAAAAAGTGCGACGAGCGTCACCGCCAGCCGCTGGCTATAGCTGACCCTGTAATCGGTAAGGGACTCCCGGCGCAAGCGCTGCATCGAGCGCGTGAATCTCACGCGCGAGCGACTGCATGATCGCACCAGGCGTCTCTCGCGTGCGGATCAACAAATTGTTTCGGACGCTGATAAAATTCTGCCGCAGCGGCACGTAAAAGAACGGCATTGGCGTCTCAATCTTGGTGCGGTAATTGGCGTTCTTGGCGATGCCAACGATTTGCATCCATTTGTCTTTTACTTTCACGCGCTGACCGAGCGCATTCTTGGCTGGCCAATATTTTGCGGCCATCGTCTCGTTGATAATCGCTACCGCCGGCGCGTTCTCATCGTCACTGCGAAGAAATTCGCGGCCGGAAACAATCGCAATTCCAAGTGTGGCGAAGTAATCCTCGCCGACTTCGTAGTAGGACACGGTCGGTTGTTCGTTAGGCGGCGGCTGGTAGCCTTCGACTTCGATCGGCGCGGAAGAAAAGACGGCGTAACCGAACGGGACGACGCGAGCAAGCGTGACTGATTGAGCGCCGGGCAGTGTTCGAACCCGATCGAACAATTCCGTGGTAAAAATCTTTCCGCGGTCGAGTTTGTAGCCCGCCGAACCCAAATCGACATTGCATGCGATTACGTCCGTATTAAATCCAGGGCTCGCGTTTCGAATTTTGTTGAGACTTTGCAGAAGCAACACCGTGCCGGCGAGCAAAACAAAACTCAGCGAAATCTGCACCAGCACGAGCGCAGAACGTAGTCGCGAGCGACTGCTTCCGCTGAGCACGCCGCCGGCTTCGGTTTTCAAAGCGTTGGAAAGATCGACATGGCTAGCGTGAATTGCAGGCACGACCGCAAATAAAAGAGTCGACCCGATACAAATTGCGGCGCTCACCGCGAGCACTCGCCAATCGATTTGCCCGGGAAAATCGATGACGATGCCGGCCGCAGGTGTCGGGAATGAGAGCACGAGTGCGTTGCGACACCAATAAGCCACAGCAATTCCGCCGGCCGCTGCGATTAGCGAAAGCAGTAGCCCTTCGGTCAACAGTTGCTTCACCAGACGACGTCGACCCGCGCCGAGCGCGAGACGCATCGTCATTTCGTGGCGACGTAACAACGACCGCGCGAGCAAAAGATTGCTGACGTTCGCGCACGCGATCAGCAAGACGAGAAACACGACTGCCATTGAGATGGCCAGTGTGGGCGACATGTTTCCGGCTTGATTGAACGGCGTTCTCCACAACGGGAAGAGCTCAACTCCGCGACCGCGATTCGTGTCTGGATAATCATGTTCCAAGCGTTGCGCGATCGAGTTCAGCTCGGCCTGCGCTTGCCGACGCGAAACGCCGGGTTTGAGAAATGCGTAGGCTTCGGCCCAACGCGCGCCACGATCTTCCAGTTTGTAACCGGTCGAGTCGAATGTCTCCTGCATCGAGACCGGCACCCAGAACGCGAAGGAGTATCCGACGAAGGTGCCGTGAAATTTTTCTGGCGCGACGCCAATGATCGTGTGTTGCACGCCATTGAGCATTTGCGTCTTGCCAATGATTTGCGGATCGGAGTTGTAACGATCTCTCCAGGTTCGATAGCTGACCACGACGACCGGATGCGCATTGCGTCCGGTCCCTTCTTCGGGCCGGAATCCGCGGCCCAGAATTGGCCGCACTCCGAGTGCATCGAAATAATTCGCCGTCACAATTCCCAGCGTCGCGACCTCGCCCCGATCGCCCACGCTCAAAGTCGTGCCGGTAATTTGATCGACAATGAACGACTCAAAGAGAGTGGAGTTTTTTTCGAAATCGACAAAGTCGGGGAAAGAAAGCCCGTTGTGTTCTTGGACTCCGCGTGTCTTGCCGACAAGCGCAAACATTCGGTCCTGGTGCTGCACCAGCGGATATGGACGAATCAGAATTCCTTCGATCCAACTGAGGACTGCCGCATTCGTGCCGATGCCGAGCGTTAAACAGAGAATCGCGAGGATTGAAAATCCTGGCGTGCGAACAAGCATGCGCGCGCCGAATCGCACATCTTGAAAAAATTCGTCTGCCCACCGCCAGACGCGTTGCTCGCGCGCGGTTTCCTTGATTTGCTCGACGCCGCCAAATTCGCGCAGCGCCGCATTGCGTGCCTCCTTGGCGGACATTCCCGCCGCGATGTTTCGCTCAGTCAAAAGATCAACATGTTGCCGAAACTCCTCCGCCATTTCTGTGTCCCGCTGCTTTTTTCGAAACAATCCCAGCAATCGATAGAACCAGGCGCGGACTCGCGGCATATGTTTCACGCTCCGGACAGGACAAGATCGATTCCTTTGGTGATGTGCGACCAATGCTGCTGCTCGGCGGCTAACTGTTTACGTCCGGCCGCGGTCAGTTTGTAATAGCGCGCTTTGCGATTGTTGTCAGAAACGCCCCATTCGGCTTTGATGAGTCCTTGCGCCTCCAGGCGATAAAGCGCCGGGTAGAGCGAACCTTGTTCGACGTGCAGAATGTCTTTCGACATCTGGTGAATCCGGTCGGCGATTCCGAGTCCATGCCGCGGATCGTCTTGGAGCGCTTTTAAGATCAACATGTCGAGCGTCCCGTAAACCAGGTCGGGTTTTTCTTTGGCCATAAGTTTGTCCTCCTAGACAGTCTTGGTGAGTAGAGTGTTCAGCTTTTCACCCAGACTGTCAAGGGAAGATTGCGGGGATCAAAACAGACCGCTTCAAAGCTGCGACGCAGCTCACCGAAAACCCACGACGCCGTCGAACAGGCGGAGCCGAAAGAGATCAGCTAATCCCAGATTTGGACGTTGAAAGTTTCACCCGCTTTTGACGACTCGCCCACGGCAACACGCAGCAGCGCATTCGACTGGCTTAAACCGAAAAGCGCGTGCGACTCCTGGCGGCCGACTGGAGTAAATTTTCCCTCTTCCAGTTTTCCTCGAATGTAATGCACTCGATCACTGTCGTTCGTTAGATCGACAGTTAGCTTCGCGGGCACTTCCGGCAGATCAAGATTCGATGCGCCCATCATTTTCAAAATCGCAGGCCGCACGAATTGCAAAAACGTGACAAAAGCCGACACCGGATTCCCCGGCAAACCAAACACGGCGCACTTGTCGATGAACTCTCACCTGGCGCTTCGCGTCCTCCTCTCCCTGGGGGAGAGGATTGAGGTGAGGGCGAACTCAGTGCAACGCTGCCAAAGAGAAATGGCTTGCCCGGTTTGATCGCCACCCGCCAGATATCGATCTGCGCTCCGACGCGGTGTAATGCATCCTTGACCAAGTCATGCTCTCCGACAGAGACACCGCCGCTGATAATGAGAATGTGGTTCTTGATCCCGCGCTTGACCGCTTCGAGCAAGGGCTCGCGTTCGTCACGACAATGCTCCACGGAATCTACGACCGCACCGCAGCGTTTCACCAATCCATTAAGTAACGCTGAGTTGCTTTCGTAAATTTGCCCCGGCTCAATTTTCTCGCCCGGTTTCACCAGCTCGTCTCCGGTGGAGAGGATTGCTGCTTTCACTTCGCCGCCGACAGTCACTTCGGCGAAACCTTGAGAAGCCAGCAGAGCAGCCGTTGCGGCGCGAATTCGCTCGCCCTTCGCCAGTATCCGCTG
>QHOF01000348.1:4239-7256 GCA_003219335.1 Verrucomicrobiota bacterium
GCACCGCTTCGCCGGAAGAAACACGGAGTTCTCGATCAAAACCGGCCGGCTGTTCGCCGGTCACCCGTAGCCGTTGACCCTTTTTGCAGGAGCTCACTACAACTGCGTAGCCATCCATTGCAGAATTATCGAAAGCCGGCAGCGGCAGCCGCGGAAAAACATCACGCGCGCTGAAACAGCCCAGCGCGCTCGAGAGCGGGACTGTTTGTTCGCGCAGCGAACGCACTTTTTCCAAAATTCGGCTCCGAGCTTCTTCTTCGCTGATCATTGCCAATCTATTCAATTAGCAATCAACGATTGGCAACTCCAGATAAGACCGGGAAACCGCTGTAGCCACGTCCCTGCGGGACGTGTTCGCACGGCGCGCAGCGCCGTGGCTACAGCTTCTAGGCGGGTACCTGAGGACAATCCACAATTGGCAATCGGCAATTCTTGGCGATATTCTCACTCCAAGTTTTTGGTGAGGTGGCTGAGTGGTTGAAAGCAGCGCTTTGCTAAAGCGCCGTAGCCCAAAAGGCTACCGAGGGTTCGAATCCCTCCCTCACCGGTTTCCGAGCGAAGTCGCCTGCCAAGCAGTAGCTTTATGCGAAGGTCTGGAGGAATCTCTGTATATTCCTGGGTGCAGCTTGCTATGACCGAAGCGCAGATCCGAATCCGTAATTTCATCGGCGGCGAATTCGTTGAGCCAGTCAGCGGGAAATACCTCGACAACATCGAACCGGCAACAGGCAAACCGTATTCGCAGGTCGCCGACAGCGATACGCGCGATGTCGATCGTGCTGTCGCCGCAGGCGAGAAAGCGTTTCCAGATTGGTCAAAGAAACCGGCAGCAGAACGCTCCCGCTTTCTTCTGCGCATCGCCGATTTGATCGAACGCGACCTGGAGAAGTTTGCGTGCGCTGAGTCGATCGACACCGGCAAGCCCATTTCGCTCGCCCGGTCATTGGATATTCCGCGCGCGATCGCCAACTTCCGGTTCTTCGCGACTGCAATTTTGCATACTGAATCGGAAGCGCACATCACGGACAACGTGGCGTTCAACTTTACGCTGCGGCAGCCACGCGGCATCGCGGGACTGATTTCGCCGTGGAATCTGCCTCTGTATTTGTTGAGCTGGAAAATCGCGCCCGCCATCGCCGTGGGCAACACGGCCATCGCCAAACCGAGCGAGCTGACGCCGACGACTGCTTACATGCTTTGCGAGGTTGCGCGCGAAGCCGATCTGCCGAACGGCGTGCTCAATGTCGTGCACGGCACCGGGCCAAATGTCGGCGCGGCGATCACTGCGCATCCGGAGATTAGCACCATCTCGTTCACAGGCGGCACCGTGACCGGCCGTAAAGTTGCGGAAGCGTGCGCGCCACTCTTCAAGAAAGTTTCACTCGAGCTTGGCGGCAAGAACCCAAACATCATCTTCGCCGATGCTGATCGTGACGCGGCAATCGCCGGCAGCGTGCGCTCATCGTTCGCCAATCAGGGACAGATTTGCCTCTGCGGTTCGCGCGTGTTCGTTGAACGCGCGGCTTACAAGGATTTCGTTGATCGCTTTATCGACAAAGCGTCAGGGCTGAAACTTGGCGATCCACTCGACGAAGAAACCGAGCAGGGCGCGATCGTGAACAAAACGCAGCTCGACAAGATCAAGTTCTACGTCGATCTGGCGCAGAAAGAGGGCGGCAAAATCGCGCTAGGCGGTTCCGCGCCGGAACCTCCTAACAAACGCTGCCGCGAGGGCTATTTCTTCCCGCCAACGGTCATCACCGACCTGCCGGTCTCATGCCGGACAAATCGCGAAGAAATTTTCGGCCCGGTTGTTACCATCACGCCATTCGACAACGAAGAAGAAGTGATTGCTTACGCCAACGATTGCGACTATGGCCTTTGCTCCAGCGTCTGGACACAAAACCTGACTCGCGCCCATCGCGTCGCAGAACGGATTAACACCGGCACGGTTTGGGTTAACTGCTGGCTGCTGCGCGACCTGCGGGTGCCGTTTGGCGGCATGAAACAAAGCGGTGTCGGCCGCGAAGGCGGCGAAGAAGCGCTCCGCTTTTTCACTGAGCCAAAAAACGTCTGCATCGCAAAGTAAGTGTGAATTAGTCCACCGTAGGAAATGAGAACATCACTCCAGTATCGCTATAATTCGCTTGAAGATTTTCTCACTTCAAATCCCCTGGAAGTGGACGGTCTTCTAAATGACGGAAGCGGAGCGCTCTTTCCGGTAAAAGGGCGCGAAATGGAAGCGGCAATCCTTTTCATCGATATTTCAGGTTTTTCGCGGCGCACTGTTGCTCTCACACCGACTGAGACGCTCATTTATGTAAACAATTTCTTCGCTTGGGCCACTGCCGAGGCGCTTCGCCGCCTGCCGGGGATCGTAGACAAGTATATTGGTGATGAAATGATGGTTGTCTTTTCGCGCGAGTTCGGGTCGGTAGATCCCTTTAAGGATGCCATCCAGTGTGCGATGACGGAGCACGACAGCCTTTCCTATTGTCCACACATCGGGATCGCTGCAGGACTCGTGACAGTCGGATATGTCGGAACTCCACTGAAGTACAATTGCTCGGTTTTCGGCAACCCTGTTGCGCTGGCAGCTAGGTGCGCATCGATTCGATCTGTCCAAAACAGATCTTGCGTGATTTGTCCCTCTGAGAATTGGGGATCGCGGACCTTAGAAGAAACCGTGCCGACTCAAAAAAAGAAAGCTGGAGGATGGAACCATTGAGGAACGAGAAATACTTTGGGAGTTGCAGCCTTCGAGAATTGAAAAGATCAAGAACCTGCCAGATCTCGAGGTTCGTGAGTTGACCTACAAATTGATGCACATGCCAACGATGTCTCCCGAAGATCGGGCTCGCGAAAGTCTTAAAGTTCTGAGCGCTAGAACAGCTGGACATTACACGCCGATGCTTTTCGACTTCGAAAAGAAAAAGCGCGCGGGCGCGGAAAAATTGGACGCCAAGCGATAAATTCGAGGTGGCCTACGCCGACAAAGACCAAGAATTAGAGTATCT
>QHOF01000349.1:0-426 GCA_003219335.1 Verrucomicrobiota bacterium
AAAGAAAGAGAAGAGCGCCGCTAGGCCGGCGACTACGTAATGGAAAATCGCGAGCAATCGGAGATGTTCGTTATCCGGGTTCATTTGTTCTGAGACCTAGCCGGTCGCGCGGTAAGGACATCGCGCTGCGATGTCCGGACGGCGCAGCGCGCCGTCCATACCATCGTCACGAGCAAGAGCAAGGAGATAACTCACGAAGTGATATAGCCTTCTTCGCCGTGCTGGTTGATGTCGAGCCCTTGCCGCTCGATCTCTGGGGCGATGCGCAGACCGATCGTGCCTCGAACGAGCGCGCCGATGATCGCGCTACCCACAACCGCCACCAGGATCGTGACCACGATTGCTTTTAATTGTTCGATCCACAGCGTGTGACCCACAATCCGTGCCAGACCGTTTTGCGTTGCAGGATTGAGCGGTCCCCCAAGG
>QHOF01000349.1:452-3667 GCA_003219335.1 Verrucomicrobiota bacterium
GATTCACGCTGGCAGTCGCAAACAGACCGGTGAGGAATGCGCCGAGCGTCCCACCCACTGCGTGGATGCCAAAAGTGTCCAGCGCATCGTCATACCCGAGCCACGATTTCAATTTTGTGCACGCAAAAAACGGAACGATGCCGGCAGCGATCCCGATAATCACTGCACCGCTGGGAGCGACATAACCGCAAGCCGGGGTGATTACGACCAGCCCGGCTACTGCGCCGGAGCAAAAGCCGAGCACGCTTGGTTTGCCGCGCAACGCGTACTCGAGCATGGCCCATATGAACGACGCGACCGCCGTCGCAAGCGTTGTGCTCATGAAGGCGTTTGCGGCAATTCCGTCAGGCGCAAGCGCGCTTCCCGCGTTGAACCCGTACCAACCCACCCATAGCAAACCGGTGCCGACCATGCAAAGGACCATGCTGTGGGGCGCCATGATTTCTTTTCTGAATCCGAGCCGGTGCCCGAGAAGAATGCAAAGCACGAGCGCTGACCAACCCGATGTCATGTGAACGACGGTTCCGCCGGCGAAATCGATCGCAGTAATTTTTGCCCTGGGATTCCAGACGCCATTCATCCAGCCATCAATTCCCCATACCATGTGCGCGATCGGGAAATAGACCACGAACATCCAGATGCCGGCGAACACCAGCACAGCGGCGAATTTCATCCGCTCAGCCACCGCGCCGATGATCAAGGCCGGTGTGATGATGGCGAACATCAGTTGATACATCGCAAAAACGTTCTGCGACACCCAATAGGAATAGTCGCCGTTCGGCCGCGCATCGACACCGTTCAGAAAAGCAAAATTCAATCCGCCGATGAAAGGCGACCCACGTGAAAAGACGAGGGAATAACCCGCCACCCACCAAAGTATCGTGACCAGCCCTGCGATGCCAAGGCATTGCGCCAGCACGGAAAGAACATTCTTCGCGCGAACAAGCCCGCCGTAAAAAAGAGCCAGGCCCGGCAAAGTCATGAAGAGAACGAGCGCGGCGCACGTCATCATCCATGCGTTGTAGCCGGGGCCGGGACCGGCGACGTTGGAGGCGATTGCTCCGCCCGTATCGGCGGCGCGGGACGAATTGTTAACGTACGCTTCAAGATCAGCAACGCGCTGCTCGAGCGACGGCGAAGCAGCAGGAGGCGGCGCTTGGGCGTGCAGCGGACAGAAAAACGCAATGACCCCGATAAGCAAAAGAATCCGCATCATTACGCGCTCCGGTTATAGCGCGCAGATTTTTCGCGGCAAGAAAAATGGCTAAATACGATTCGCAATCGCGGTCGTTCTGTAGCGTGCGCTGTCCTCAGCGCATTGGCTTTTCAGAGGCGGCGGCGTTAATTCCGCTGAGGACAGCGGACACTACAGCGCACACAAAAGAAAACTCCGACGAGCGGCTGGCCAGACCAGGTTAAGATGCTCGGCGGAGTTCCTCCTCTGCCTCTCAAAACCAGACTGAAACGTGCTCCGATGATGCATCACGAGTTTCTTCCGCATCATCGGCATCAGCTTCATCGCCGTCATTGGCGTCACTTGCCGACTCGGCTGCCGGCAAGTCGTTTTGCTGTAGTCGCTGGTAGCGCGCACGCACATCGGCCGGAATTTTGTCGAGATCTTCTTTCGTTTCGACCGGACCGCTGAAAAGCAATTTCCCCTGCGGGTCCTTGGCCGTGAGCAGTTTTTTCCCGTCCACACTTTGCAACTTCAGCTCCCCCTTGTCGTCGCTGAAAACGATCTGCGCTTTGCCGAGATCAATCCTGCTGGCCTTGAGCGCGCCATTCTCTTCACAGAAAATGCGAATCTCGTCCGCGGCGCGACGGGCATCCTCGCGTGCGCGTCTCGCCGCCTCGTGAGCTTTCATCACCGCTCCACGAATTATGCCCCGCTGCGTATCGCCCAATTGCTCTTGCAATTGTTTCTTTAAATTCTGCATCTGCTCACCCACGTCGCCTGTCTCGTCGAAATCCCAATGCCAGTCGTGATTTCCTCCGGGAAACAGCGAGTGACGCTGCGGCACTTCTTTCTTGGCAAGTTTAACGGTGACCTTTTGCTCCTGACCTTTGCGCAGGATCGTCAGCGTGACCTCGGCGCCGTCAGAAAATGTCTGCAAAAGCTTTCGCAGTTGGCTCGGCTCGATCAGAATTTGGTCGTTGAGCATTTTGAGAATGTCGTTTTGTTGAATTCCGGCCGCAGCGGCGGGACTGTTCGGCTCCACGTAATCGACAACCAACCCGAGGCCCTTGGCCAGGCCAAGCTGTTCGGTTACTACGTCGGGCACTTGCGACGTCTCCACACCCAGAAACGTCACCGGGACCTTCGGCGCTTTTTCGTGGTGCTCCGGCGGGCCTGGTGGATGAGCTGGACCGGGCGGCTGTGGCGGCGCAGGTGATGTTTGCGCGAATCCCGCGATCGGCAGAAAGGCGACGACCGCGATGATGGAGATGGATTTTATTTTCATGGTTTTGTTTTGGTAAGGCGACTCGTGCTCCTGCTCGTGCTCCTGCTCATGCTCGCAGGGAAAAACGGGCCGATTACGATTACCTGCCGTCGCCGAGCTACGGCGTGGCAGGCGAGCAAGAGCAGGAGCAAGAGTTTTCATTGGCCTGAAACCGGGATAAGAACGACGTCCTCGGTAGGATACGAGACGCGAAGCGATGCGCCGGTCGTCGGATTACGCCATTGCCATGTCTGTTGCGTTTGATAACGAACACGTCGCACCGGTCGCTCCGAACCGTCAGCAAAGTACAATCCCTCGTCGCGTGCGTGATAAACGACATGTGTCGCTCCGGCTGGAATGAATTTGCCGGATACAATCGGGTTTTGGCTTCCACCCAGGACTGGTGTGGTTTCGTACGCGGACGAAGTTTTCGCGATCGTTTCCCGGCGCTCGTGCTGCCAATCGATTCTGGCCACCGCGAACAAAACCAGAACCGCCGCGGCCGCGAGACCGAGGCCAAACAATGACCAAGGAGGGGCGGCCTCCAGACCGCCCCAGCGGCGGACTAGAGATCGCCGTTCCTCGGCAGGCGAAGCGCCCGCCCTACAATCGCCGAGCGCTTGCTCTACCCGCTCGAAAAGAATCGGAAAAGGCAGGGCTGGTCGCAGCTTTCTCAGTTCGTTCTCAAGCTCGGCGAAATCGTTCATTGCGGCTGCAAAGTTTTCTTCAGGTTGCTCAAGGCATAGCGGTAACGCGAAGCGGCGGTGTTTTGGG
>QHOF01000349.1:3720-4274 GCA_003219335.1 Verrucomicrobiota bacterium
GTTGATCGCACGGCAGCGAATCCACAGCAGCGGCAAGTGCCGATTGGGTGTCATCGTCCAATTCAAACTGCGGGTCAGCAGCTGACTCGGTTTCGGCAAAAACTGCCGCCTCGCGTCGCGCGCGGCGCGCCGCGCGACGAACAAAGTCGAGAGCAATGGAACGCACCGCGCCGTAAAGCAGCGGGCGATTGTCAATGTTGTGATTGCGCCGCCAAAACTTGACGAAGGCTTCCTGGACAATGTCTTCCGCGTCGGCCGCCGAGTGGACCCATTGCCGCGCAAAGAGCAGCAGCCCCGGAGCGAGTTCAGAGAAGCAGCTCTTCCAATCCTCATGACTGGCGATATTCTCCATGACCTCTTCACGGTCTTTAACTTCAAGACGCCGCCAAGTGCGCATTTTGTCTAATTTGGCTGTTTTGTTTGCGGTTAGCACAATCAAAAGCGCCGAAGCACCGGCGCAGTCCAAAACGCAAGCGGGTAATGCAGCGCTCGAACAACGGCGACGTTTTGGAGTGCGGCGCTGCTGCGCCGTTTTGGCGCGTTCGCCACTATCA
>QHOF01000364.1 GCA_003219335.1 Verrucomicrobiota bacterium
CGCTGTTTGAGCAAACGTGTCGCGAACACGGTGGCGACCTGGAACCATCGGCTTGCGTGATCGTCGGACCGCCCGTCACTGCTGGTAACAATTAACCGATAACGGCGAAGGCTCCCATCGCTCTAATGTCAAATGTTTAGATCTGGGCTTGCCCTGATTTCTCGGACAATAGGTAGGGATTAATTGGTGTTTAGTTTGGATTCAAAGTTGATAGGGCTTTGGTAGTCAAGGCTGGAGTGGAGCCTGATGCGGTTGTAGAAGGTTTCGATGTAATCGAAGACGGCGGTGCGAGCCTGCGCCAGGGTGGCGAAGCGATGATGGTAAACGAGTTCGTATTTGAGGCTGCTCCAAAAAGATTCGATGAAGGCGTTATCGTAGCAGTTGCCCTTACGAGCCATGGAAGCGAGCAGCCCGTGTTGGGCTAATGTTTGCCGATAAGCAGCACTGGCGAACTGAGCGCCACGATCGGAGTGGATGATGAGAGATTTGACGGGGCGGCGTTGACCAAGCGCCATGCGTAAAGCGGCGATGACAAGAGAGGCATCGAGGATTTGATGCATGGCCCAACCGATGACGCGCCGGGTGAAGATATCCAGAACCGCAACGAGATAGAACCAGCCCTGGCCGGTGAGGATGCACGTGGCATCGGTGACCCAGACTTGATCGGGTCGTTGAACGTGAAGCTCTCGGATGCGGTTGGGGGCAATAGGTCCACCATGACGGCTCTCTGTGGTGCTGGGGCGATATTTGGAGCGCTGCCGCGCGAAGAGCCGTTCCAAACGCATCAGCCGAGCAATGCGATTGCGTCCTCCCGGGCAGCCCAGCGCACGTGCCAGTCGCGGGCTGCCGTAGGTTTGACGACTGCGCATAAACTCCTCGCGAATGCGTTGGCGCAACCGGGTGTTCTCCACCTGGCGCGGCCCAGGGTGACGACGACGCTTGATCCAAGCGTAGTATCCACTGCGCGAGACCAAAAGAGCCTCACACAACCAAGCTGCCTTGTATTGGCCGCTCATCGGTTGGATTCGGGCATACCTCTCGGCGGCGCTTCGGAGAGGATGCCCAGCGATTTTTTTAAAACTTCACGTTGCTCCAAGAGCTTGGCGTTCTCCTGGCGCAAGCGTCGGTTCTCTGCTTCCAGTTCTTCCAGAGTGTGTTTCGCCTTGCTTTCCCTCTTCGACGCGTTAGGCACGCGTTCCGCGTGCGCCCAACGATAGAGAAGCGGCGGACGGATCCCCAGCTCGGCCGCGACCTTCGCCGCACTGCGGCCACTGGCACGCCACAACTCCAGCGCCTCCTGTTTATACTCTTGGGTGTATCTCGCCTTGGTGCGAGCCGGCTTCCTTAACTGTGTCTTCATGTGGGCTTCCTTTCGGGTTTTGACCCTTAGCCCACTGTCCGTCAAATCAATGCAACCCTAGCTTCTGTCTGAGGGCTTCTTCCATAACAAGGCGATTGGCGCGCTCCGGCTAAGGAGCTAGCTACAAGCTTGTAGCGCCGCTCAGTAATTTAACGACCTGGCTCTCAGGCGCAATCCTAGGATAACACTGGCGGCCTAGTCTTAGAGCCATTCCTGAGCCGACCCTCGGCCGCGTGGCAAAGCGTTTCGAACGCGTTCAAAGACGGAAAACGGCCCGCGTTCTTTCGAAACTAAATGGCTAAGGCGAAAGGTCGCTAGTGCGCCAGAAACAAATAATAACCAGCCCACGTTGTTAACGCGTTTTCTCAGCGCGATTCGGCAGGCTCGGCGTGTCGCGAAGGACTTCCATCGCTTTCGGCTCGTTTGCGCATCCTCTTGAATTGTTCTTCGAGCTTCTTCAGCTCCTCATCGGATAAATCTTCCAGATCAACAAGTTCGTTACGTGCGTCTTTGAGGGCGCGGATCAGTTCGTCCAACTTGAGATGCACTGCTTTAGCATCCCGGTTTTGCGTGTTCTGGATAAGAAACACCATGAGGAAGGTGACGATCGTCGTGGCAGTATTGATCACCAATTGCCAGGTATCGGAAAAATGAAACATTGGTCCGGTGAGAATCCAGACAAGGACGACAAGCACGGCTCCGGCAAAAGCCCAGGCGCTCCCGAGAGCGATCGAGGAATGACGGGCAAAGACCCGAAATGCATCGCTCACCACGCAAAAGAAATCCCGCTCCTTTTCCTGTTTCTTTAGCTGTTCGGCTTCGGTTTTCATCACCATCGCCTTAACTTCGCACGCAACCCGATAAGTGGTTGCAAACAGTCACGGAGCTCCCAGGTTAGCCAGACGGGGAGCCGCTAAGCCGCAGAGCCAACGCCGGGGCTGATCAAAGTTTCGAGAAGATCGTCACGCCTGCGATAGGATTTTGTCTGATTAGACAATCATCCGCCGTCCCGATTGTGCGTTTTCAGCAATCAGAGCAGACTTCTTGCGCACACTAATCAGTAAACTCAGTAACTAAAGAAAGATACTATGGAAAAACAACGCAATCCGAACGAACCTATCAAACCTACGGCTACCGGACAAGAAGGCGGCCAACAGGGCGGTGGTGAACAGCAGGGCGGTGGCGGCCAACAGGGAGATCGCGAAAAGCAAGAGCGTGAGCGCCAACAGCGCGAGCGCGAAAAGCAAGGTGGCCAACAGGGCGGCCAAGAACGCGGCGGAAGCCAACAAGGAGATCAGCAAACCGGACGATAAGCCTTGGGCCTCGGCTTAGCTAGCGGCGGGAGGCGACTCCCGCCGCGTTATTTGCGCACGAAATCGAGTCGTCAAAGCCATTTTTAAGCGAAAGACGAGCACAGTCATCGGCTGATTCGATTCTTTCGTAAAGGAAACGAGGTGAGAGATGCTAGGTTGGGCTGTAGTTTTTCTAATAATCGCAATAGTTGCAGCAGTGCTGGGTTTTGGCGGTATCGCCGCGGCGTCGGCGGGGATTGCCAAGTTCCTGTTCTTTCTGTTCCTGGTGATATGCGTAATCTTTTTTATCTTTGGCTGGCAAGGCAGGGGAGCCCCTTAAATTCAGGAGCGGCGCCTAAGCCAGCATAGGACTAACTGCTGCTGAATTCCAATCGGCTTTTAATTGCACTTCATGTGCAACTCCGCCAGAGGAAAGATCAAAAGGAACGTCGGAATAGAAATGCGAGCCAGATTAAGACGCGAGCCGCGATTTCGCGCTTAGTTCGGCGGCGGTTGAGTCTCGTCGCACTGACAGGTCT
>QHOF01000365.1 GCA_003219335.1 Verrucomicrobiota bacterium
TATCGGATCTGCGCTTCAGTTCGCATCAACAGCCAATGATCGGACCGGCTGGTCGCAGATCGCAGCCCAAGTCGAATCCTCTGTCCGAGATTTAGTTGCTCAATCCCGCACTGCGTAATCAGCCAATTTCTGTTCCAAATGCGGTGGAACATGGGCGACGATCACGGCATCGCTGCCTTCATAGCGTAATTCAACCACGTGACCGACTCGATGAATCTCGGCGATCAACGCAGATTCATTCGATGGAACTCGAAACCGCGATCGCAAGCGCCATGAACTGAGCGCACTTTCCAACGCTCCCACAAGTTTGTTAACTCCTTCTCCCGTGCGCGCGGAGATTGCGACGCTGCCGGGAAAACGATTCGTGTAAGACTCAGCTAGTTCACAATTCGGCAAATTATCGATCTTGTTGAAAACGATCAGGGTCTGCTTGCCGAAAGCGTCCAGCTCTTTGATCACGCCATCGACCGCTTCCATCTGCTCGTCCACACGCGGATGGCACAGATCGACAATGTGAATGAGCAGATCGGCTTCGCTGACCTCCTCAAGCGTGGCCTTGAATGATTCGATCAGTGTATGGGGAAGTTTTCGTAAGAACCCAACTGTGTCCGTCAACAGGACCCGCTGTTTGTTAGGCAGAACAAAACTGCGCGTTGTGGGATCCAGTGTGGCAAATAGTTTGTTCTCGGTTACGACATCGGCGCCGGTAAGAAGATTTAGCAGCGTCGATTTTCCGGCGTTTGTGTAGCCCACCACAGCGGCGACGGGCCACTGATGGCGTTTGCGGGCTTGTCGCTGGATGCCGCGCGTTTTGCGTACCGCTTCCAACTCCCGCTCCAAGCGCGCGATCCGTTCCTGCACACGACGACGATCGACTTCCAACTGTGTTTCGCCGGGGCCACGCGTGCCGATCCCGCCCGTTTGCCGCGACAAATGATGCCACATCCGGGTGAGGCGCGGCAAAAGATATTGCAGTTGCGCGAGTTCAATTTGCAATCGCCCTTCCCGGCTGCGCGCCCGCTGCGCAAAAATATCCAGGATCAGTTGTGTTCGATCGAGGACCTTGCGCGCGAACAAATTTTCCAGGTTCCGACCCTGCGCGGGCGAGAGTTCGTCATCGAAAATCACTGACGTGACTTGTCGATCCTGACACGAATCCTTGATCTCCTCCGCTTTGCCGCGGCCGATGTAGAACGGAGCCGTCGGCTTTGGCAATTTTTGCGTCACCGTATCAACGACTTCTGCCCCGGCGGAGTTCGCCAGCTCGCGCAATTCATCGAGCGAATCGTGCAAGTCCCACTTCGAGACGCCTTGCTTTTCAAGGCCAATCAGCAGCGCGCGCTCCTGTGTTTTTTGCGGACGCGTTTCAATCATCTCTTGTACCGGCCTCCGAGAGTATTCGGAGCGAGATCCATTTCACAGCTTCGTTGTGAGTAAGAAACGACAGGTTCAGCGGCAGAAAATTACTTTGCCCCCGAAACCAGGTCAACTGTCTTTTGGCGTAGCGGCGGGTCGCTTGCTGAATCTGAGCGATACATTGCAAGAGCGACATCCTTCCTTCGAGCAGTTCGCGAATCTCACGCAAACCGATCATCTGTGACGCAGTCGCACTTGTTGGCCCGGTGGCGCGCACTTCCTCGATTACGCCCTTCTCGAACATTGCTTCCACTCTGCGATTAATTCGTTCGTAAAGCTCCTCCCGGTCGCGATAAACGAACACCCCTGTAGCTGGTGGCGCAGACGATCCTGTCTGTCTGCTCTGAAGGAGGGGCGATCTCCAGATCGCCTCGGGCGGCGGACTGGAGACCGCCTCTCCTTGTAGGCCCTCGCAGGCAAGATTGCCTGCGTCACGGCCCCACCGCTCGCGCTGCGCAGAAACCGGTTTGCCGCTGAGTAAGCAAATCTCCAAGGCTCGAATAACACGGCGCCGATTCTTCACGTCGATCTTCCGCGCCATCTTGGGATCGAGCTTGATAAGTTGTGCGCGCAATTCATCCAGGCTCATGGCATTCAATTTTTCGCGCAGCTTTGGATCAAACTCGGGCAGAAGCGCCAATCCGTGAGTAAGCGTTTTAATGTAAAGCCCGCTGCCGCCAACAATGATGGCGAGCTTCCCGCGGGAATGAATTTCATCAATGACGCGCGACGCCGCGCGGCGATATTTCTCCGCATTCATCTGTTCGTGAAGAGGCGTCGTGCCGATCAGGTGATGCGGCGCTTTCTCAAGCGTCGAAGCACCCGGTTTTGCCGTCAGCAGATCGAGGCCGCGATAAATTTGAAACGCGTCCGCGCTGACAATTTCTGCGCCGAGACGGTGCGCGACATCAGCCGCCAGATCAGATTTCCCGGCTGCAGTTGGACCGCCGATAAAAAACGCGCGATTCACCAATCAGACCCAGCTGCGTTCTACCTGTCGCGCGCGGCCTTGACGATTTGGATGAAGCTGCGCGGGTCCAGGCTGGCCCCCCCGACGAGGGCGCCGTCGATATCCGGCTGACTCATTAGTTCGCGCGCGTTCTCCGGTTTCACGCTGCCGCCGTACTGAATCCGCACTCGATCAGCAGTCGCGTCGTCGGCCATCTCGCGCAAAGTTTTGCGAACAAAAGCGTGCGCTTCCTGCGCTTGCTCCGGTGTCGCGTTGCGCCCGGTGCCGATCGCCCACACCGGCTCGTATGCGATCACCGTTTCCTGCAATTCCTTTGGCTTCAGACCGGCAAGGCTGCCGCGTAGTTGGATTGATAGTATTTTTTCCACATTCCCGTTGTTGCGCTGTTCGAGTGTTTCTCCAATGCAAACAATCGGACGCAGTGTCCCCTCATGCGCCGCATGCACTTTGCGATTCACGATTTCATTGGTCTCGCCAAACAAAGTGCGGCGTTCGCTGTGCCCGAGTACGACGTAATGCACAAATAAATCCCGGAGCAGCGCAGCGCTGATCTCGCCGGTGAATGCACCGCTTTTTTCCCAAGACATGTTTTGCGCGCCGACTTTGATGTTTTGCGCTCTACCAAGTGCTTCCGTCACTTTCGCAATTGCCGTAAAGGGCGGCACGATCACCACTTCGACATCGGTGATTTCGCCCAGATCCAAGAGCATTGACTCGATGAATCGTGCCGCCTCGGCCTGAGTCATGTTCATCTTCCAAT
>QHOF01000366.1 GCA_003219335.1 Verrucomicrobiota bacterium
TCTCCGCCCAAAGACTCTGATGGCCGTCGCGCAGCGTGGTGTCGACGAATCGAATGGTGTCCATGAATCCTCCGAAGTATGTTGGTATGGATCATATGGGCTAGAAAAAATGAATTCAACGGCGAATATTGTGCGGCCCGATCTTGTATTTTCTTGATCTGTGCTCGGGTGAAAGGCGACCGCGCGGTTTCAGGCAGTGGGCAAATTGCTTAGTTGATCGAATGTATTCGAGTGATTAACGCAACTTAATTTATAGCATGTCGTCGCGAAAATTGTCTATTTACGGAGAAGCTGTAGTCGTGGGCAAGATCGAATTCAAGGAGAATACAGTTCAATTGCACGGTTAACGGATGGGCTTGACCCGCCATGTCGGGTCAAGCCTATGGCTAGATAGTTCTTCACGACGCCAAAGCGTCAACCACAGCCTTCGGATTAGAAGCCGCCACCTTGAGCAATGCTTGAGCGGGTCCTTCCGGACGTCGGCGGCCCTGCTCCCAGTTCTGAAGTGTCGATAGGCTCACGCCGATCATTAATGCAAACTCGGATTGAGACAGGTTGAACTTCCTTCGGACGGTCTTAAATGTCCGTAGGCTTTAGGTCAAACACCCGAGAGGCTTTCATTTCTCCTCGTCTGATTTTCCCAGCCTCTTTCACGCTGGCGAACTAGCTTGTCAAAAGCTCTTTTGTTCATTTCAGGTTCTCCTTCACCGGTTTTCGTAAGACTTTCAACTGTTCCTGCGTCAGATCTTCCTGACGGCTCTTACGATAGATCAACAGCATGTAGATGCATTTCTCTGTTTTGTGCCGATAGTAGATCACCCTCAGTCCGCCCCGCTTTCCTGTTGCATCAAAACCCCAGTGGAGTTTTCTAAGACCGCTGGCACCCCGGATGATGGCCCCTGCTTCAGGGCGTAGCAAGAGAGCGGACTGTAAAGCGCGGTAGTCATCATCAGACATGCAGCCTTGAAGCTCCCGCGTGAAGACGCGGGTTTCTACAAAGAGCATAAACGACTATACGCCATTGACGCATAGCCAGTAAGAGGAGAATATTGGAGCCGGTGATTTGGGCAACTATCTATTATAACGCTCCACTTCACCGGCGACCGAAGGCTGTCCGGTGCAAGCGAATGTTAGATTTCGTCCTCCGTGCTGCACTAGGGCAAGAACCTAACATCGACGGCGTCTCGAACGTTCACATTAGTGCCGACCGGGATCGCTCCCGAGTCCTTGGTAAACTGCCAGTTTTCCTCTACTGCAGACACCAAATCTTGCCCACTGCCCCTCCCACTCGGCATCAGAAACTTGTTTAACTCGGTAACCGCTCGGCCAGCTAGGTTCCGAGGCGCATTTGTCTTCTCGATGTACAGGTCGATAGCTTGGTCAGGATGTTCCTTCAAGTATCCCACTGCCTCCAGAACCGTCTTTACGAACCTCTTCACAATGTCAGGTCTCTGCTGGATCAGATCGTCCGTCGCCCACACGACAACAGCGGTGTAGGGCCTCGGGTAAACATCAGGCAGCGCGACCAGAATCTTCAGTACACCGGAATCAACCAACGTTAGAGCGGCGCCCTCCGCCGAATAGATCGCATCAACGGTGCCCGCCTTTAAGGCGGCCGTATTGTTCTCAAGGTCTCCAAGGGCAACAGGCTCAGCCTTGATTCCAAGCTTGTCGTTCATATACAAAACGGCTCGGTATGAGGTGTGAGTCGCGGAAAGTATGCCGATCTTCTTACCGTCCAACTCTTTCGCTGTTTTCATCGGCGAATCAGCCCGGACAAAAATCTTTGCTACGGTTTCGCCCAGGTAACCGGCAACGATCTTGACCGGCGTGCCTTGCGATCTGGCTAGAAGCACCTCGGCCGTGTTTACCAAACCGATCTTGACGCCTGCCTCTACCTGTTGTTTAAGCTGCACCGCTGAAGCCGCTGCGGGGATAAACTCCGGCTCGAGACCGTTTCGCGTCCAGAGCCCTCTATCTTTTGCCACACTGATCGGAAGAAAGAGCCATTCAAAGCTCGTGTGTTCGCCGCTTGCCCTGAGTTTCTCAGGGGACGAACTCTGTTGCCCGACAACCGAGCCGGCAGCAAGGGAACATATTCCTACCATCGTAACCAACCACAGATGGCGCCTCATTGAGTTCTCCTTTGATGGCGCGGCGGGAAGATCCTCTGAAATCTAACTATTAAGTGAGCCACCGTAGGAAACGACAAACGCCGGTCAGCCTATCTCCTGGGATGACTCCATCAATCCAATCAAATCCGGCTACGTTAACAGAGCTTCGACTCTGTTGTTTAATTTTTTTGCAGGGGAGAAGTAAATCCTATCTTTTGGGCACAAGAGCCTATCTTTTGGCGAGTCGCTGGCCAAGCGTTTTTGCCGTAAAGCCCACCTGTGTCATTATGCCGGTGGACGTTGATTCTGGAAAAGGCGACTATTATGGTCACGGAAAAGCATTTCTGAAGAGGGCCAAGGATCTTGGGATTGTCGATTCCTACGCATTGGAGAGGTGCACTCATTGGAGGAGTCTGAGCACACTCCGCATCGCGTAGAGTTTATCAGCACGCCGCTGACCGAATTCAAAAAAACGAGTAGGTTCGGCCTTTGAGAAACTTCGGAATGCGTTGATGAAACTTGAGTACAAATAAAAAATTAAACTTTATCCACTCTTCCAATCTGTTGCGACTGGATGGAAAGGTTACTCGAACGCCGTTGAACTTAAGAATGATCAAGTAACTGAAGAAGTTTGGGATAGGCGGAGTGGTCCGAGGGGTAAGAGCTTGGTTGCACTCCTAAAGGAGCAAGAGAATCTTGAGAAGCAAATTAATGACCTTTTGGAACGCCAACAGGAAGCGAAATTAGACACCGAAACCTTCTTGAAACTGGTGAAACCCCTGAACCGCCAGCTGGACAAGATCGAAGATAAGCTAAGGAGAGATTACGGGCAATGATCACTTCAGTTTCCCCCAATACCTTCTCCTCTCTCCGGCGTCGCCTTTGCCCAAGCTCCGGGTTATCGCTGGCGGTAGGAGGTGAGCGATCAGCGGGAAGGTCAGACTTCGGTCTGGCCTTGCGCGACGAGTAGC
>QHOF01000363.1:0-4130 GCA_003219335.1 Verrucomicrobiota bacterium
TCTCGCTTCCGAGAGTTCGCGTCTCACGCGGAAAGCGTGGGTGCGCCAGTCCACGCTTACGTGGGCGGGCTCGCCGCGGCGTTTCAGGTGATCTTCGATGGCAAGCTGCGAGGCTTCCAGCTGCCCCGGTTTTTGGCGGACACTGATCGCGCTGGAGCTTTCGCTGCGTCGCCAGTGATATAGCACGCGCGGAATATGATAGATTCGGTTGGTCAGCTCGATCACGCGGAAGAAAAGGTCGTAGTCCTGTGCGCTATCGAATTGGGAACGGAACCCGCCGGCTTTCTGCACCAAGTCGCGGCGCACCGCGGTCAGATGGCCCAGATAATTGTAGGAGAGGAAAAAATCAGGCGACCAATCCGGCTTGAACAACGGCGCTTCCAATCCATCCTCGCCTAGCTTGTCTTCGTCGGAATAAATTAGATCTCCATCGGGACGCGTTTGCAAAAGCTCCACGAGGCGGAAAAGCGCATCGGGTTCGAGGACATCATCGTGATCAAGGAAAGTGACCCACTCGCCGCGGGCCAGCGCGAGCCCGCGATTTGATGCCGCGGAAATGCCTTCATGTTTCCCGAGGCTTGCCAGGACGATGCGCCGATCGCGCGCGGCGATCCGCGGCAGCATACGGAGTAAGTCCGGATCATTCGATCTATCATCGACTAACAGGAGTTCCCAATTTTCGTACGCCTGAGCCATTACTGATTCGACCGCTTCCTCAAGGCGGTCCACCGGCGTATCAAACACGGGCGTGATGACACTGATGAGCGGCTGCGAGGCGAACGCGCGCGACTCATTCCGCATCTGCTTGAGCTCCTGCGCACTCGCACGATGTTGCTCGAACCACTTCTGGTATTCGCTTGGTGCAGTTGATCTCGCACGCTCTGGCGTCTGCTGATGAAATTTTCTCCAAATTGTTTTCGCCAGTTTTTCCGGGAGACGATAGGGCGCGAGCAATATTTGGCCGATCCTGCGCTCGGGGGATTTGCGCAAGGTTTGCCTCTGCTCTCTTAGCTTAGCGACCTGAGTTCGCGCCGGTATTCTTTCAGTTTGAGGAGTTTTTCCTCCAAAGCGGCGATATGACGATGCGCTGCTTCCAATTCGGAACCGCGGATTTCGAGTGTTCGCCGTAGCGCGGCCAGGTGCCTGTTGAGTCTGGCAAAAGCGGTCTCCACAGCGGAAACGAACTCGCCGGTTGGTTTGCTCGGCAGCTGGCGGAGGCAAACGGCCGCCGGGTTCAAGTCTGTGACGCCGCATTCGTAATCGGGCACAAATCCGAGGCGCCAGAAACACTGAACGAGTTCAGGACGGCGCCTTGCAGCGTCAGCGCCCGGACCGGGAAGGAGAATGATGCCGTCTGCGCAACGTGTGAGCGCTTCCGCCACTTGCTCGTCCTCGTTTGCTCCCGAAGGATAGAACCAAGCCGCGGTTTCAAAGCGAGCTGCGCCCAAGTCTGGACTCAGCTTTGAAGTGAGATCGTCATGCGACCACACTTCAACTTCTCTTTTCGCTTGGGCGAATTGGGACTGGAGTTCGCGAGGGTTGCCTCCAATGACAAGAAACCGGCCACGCTCGAATTTTCGCGACATAGCGCGCGCAAAATCGGGATCAGAATAACAGGAAAATGGCGGCGACACCGCGCACATTATATTGGTTGAAGCCAGCCGCAGGCAAATCTACCCTGCACGCGCCATCCGGCGATGTTGCCAGTTCCGTAATGCTCGATTTTGCCGTTTATCTTCTTTATCGCGCAGGGTCGGCCATTGCCGCTGCGATGCCGTTGCGGCTTCTTTTTGCTTTTGGGCAATTCCTTGGCCTTTGCGCGTGGCTTGTGTCCGGCAAATATCGGCGCCTGGCCAAACGCAACGTTGCAATTGCATTTGCCGATGAAAAATCGCGGCGCGAGTTGCGCCAGCTTGTGCGCCGCCATTTTCGGCGGCTGGGCGCTAATCTGCTTTGCAGCATTAAACTCACCCAAATGCGACCGGAGAAAATCCTCGAGCGGGTGACGGTTGAGAATATTGAGGCCATGGCCCGCGAATTTCGCGCGGGCGTTCCGGTGGTGCTCGTTTTGAGTCATCTGGGAACGTGGGAATTATTTGCGCAATTGATGCCAAAGTTCGTCGGGTTCGTGCGAAACGCCAGTGTCTATCAAGGACTCGGCAATCGTTTCATTGACGAGCACGTGCGCCGAACCCGCAGCCAAACGGGCCTGGAACTGTTCGACCGCCACGACGGATTTGAGCCGGTGATTGAGCTCCTGCGATCCGGTGGCGGCGTCGGTGTTTTGTCCGATCAACACGCGGGCGATCACGGGCTTTGGACGCCGTTTTTCGGAAGACTCGCGTCCACCTCGCCTCTGCCCGGTGTGCTCGCGAAGCGTACCCGTGCGGCAGTGATCGCCGCTGCAGTTTACACGACGGCTCCAGCGCGCTGGCGCATGGTTTTTACGGAGCGCTTCGATCAGGCTGGCGCTAAGATAGCGGAACTCACGTCGAAAATGAACGAGACCATCGAGCAACAAATTCGCCGCGCACCGGAGGATTGGTTTTGGGTGCATAATCGCTGGAAGACGCCGCAGCCCAATTTTCTTCTTGCGCACTACAAACGCGGCGTCCATTTGCCACGGGGGATTTCCGCCCGCGATCTGAAGCCATTCCGAATCCTTGTTCGTTCAAGTAATTGGCTGGGCGACGCCGTGATGAGCGTGCCAACAGTTCGCGCGATCAAGAACGGCCGTCCCGATGCGCAGGTGACAATTGCCGCGCCCGCGAAGATTGCGCCGGTGTGGAAGCTCGTTCCGGAAGTGGACGACATCGTTTCTTTGCCGAATGGTTCGCTTCTTTCCGTCGTCCGATTGCTTAGACTACGAGCGCCTTTTGACGCCACGATTCTTTTTCCTAACTCGCTGCGGGTCGCTCTTGAATCCTGGCTGGGCGGAATTCCGCGCAGGGTTGGTTATCGCGGACATTGGAGGAGGTGGCTGCTGAACCAAATTGTGTCCCAGCGGCGAAAACCAGGTCCGCCAGAGCATCATTCGTTGCGGTTTCTTCGGATCGCGCGCGACTGCGGCGCGGAAACGCTCAACGCTCAACGCCCAACGCCCAACGCCCAACGCCTTCGTGAAACATCAAACATCAAACCTCAAACCTCCAAAATCGGTCTCTGTCCCGGCGCGGAGTACGGCCCGGCGAAACGTTGGCTGCCGGAGCGCTTTGCGGAGGCAGCCGCACAGGTTAGCGCGCAAACACCGGCGCAGTGGATTTTATTCGGCACCAACACCGACGCGGCCATAGGCGAGAAGATTGCAACTGCGATCGGCGACCATTGCGTGAACCGGATCGGCCAAACCACTCTCGATCAGCTTATCGACGAAGTGCGGCAATGCCGTTTACTGCTGACCAACGACACAGGCGCGATGCATCTGGCTGCGTTGCTGGGCGTCCCAGTGGTCGCCATTTTCGGTTCACCAGGCCGCTCGGCAACGATCACATTGTCCTACGGCACCACGTCGAATGCAGCCCCTGTTTCCTCCGCGAATGCCCAATTGATTTTCGCTGCATGAAAGCCATAAGCGCTCAGGAAGTCGCGGATGCGGCGCTGTCAGTTCTGAACGACAAATTTGAAATTTGAGATTTCAAATCTCAGAGTCGTGCATGACCTACGAGCGCTTCGACGACCTCCCTGTGTGGCAAGAAGCCATGCGCTTGGCGCATGGTGTTTACGACCTCACTGAGAATCCGCGATTTAAAATCAGCTTTAGCCTGCGCGATCAAATCCAGCGAAGCAGCATGTCCGTTTCGGATAGCATTGCCGAGGGCTTTGAACGCGGCACTACTAGCGAATTGCTCGCGTTCATTTACATCGCGCGTGGCTCCGCCGGTGAAACGCGTTAAGCTCTGCTTTATAGAGAGGCGGCCGAGACTCACGAATTTCAAATCTGAGATTTCAAATTTGAAATCCATCGCCATCTCATGCTCCAAACAAATTGCGTGCGTGGGCAGATCATCTGCAAAACACGGAGATTAAAGGGCAACGACACTTGACTGAAAGCTCGCGGCGGGAGTCCGAGTAGAGGAGGCGCGCCGCGGCCTTCAATGAAGAATTGCTCTTGAAGTTGCCGCCGGATCATC
>QHOF01000363.1:4139-6518 GCA_003219335.1 Verrucomicrobiota bacterium
CGTCAACGAAGCAGAAGCGGCCGAATTTGAAATCTCAAATTTGAAATCTGAAATCCTCCGATGTCCACACCGCGCATCCGCACAGAAGTGCGGGTAATGTTTTTCGACACAGATTGCGGAGGCGTCGTCTCCAACATTGCGTATCTGCGCTTCATCGAGATCGGCCGCACGCATCTTGCCGAGCAACTCGGGCTCGCCCTGGCAGAGATGGCCGAGAAACAAACTTATCCGGTGGTGGTGCGCACCGAGATTCATTATCGCCGCGCAGCCAAGCTCGGCGACCGGCTGGTGATCGAGGGTTGGCTCGATGAGGTGCGGCATGCGCGGTTTTGGTGCGCATTTCGCATTACACGGCCGAGCGACAACACTCTGATTGCCGAATGCCGCCAGATGCTGGCGCTGATCGAGATGCCGAGCGGGAAACTGCTGCGTCTGCCCGAACATTGGAAAAAATATACAAAGGCGGAATCCATCCGATATTCCGAGGGCGAATGCCGAATCGGACTTGTTTCCGGTGAGTAATGCACTCAATGACCGCAAGCGCGCGCAGCTTAACCCTGGAAAAGACTTTGCTCGAACCGCCGGCGTTGCCTGCGCCGCCCACGCGGCAGGTTCTGTTCGTGATTCTAATTGCGCTGACGGCACTGTTGCACGTCGCGACGATCGGAACGGGCGATTTGTACAGCCAGACCGAAGGCCAATACGCGGGAGCCGCGCGCGAGATGGTGATGAATCACCATTGGCTTCTGCCGACGAACGACGGTATCCCGCGCCTGCAAAAACCGCCGTTGCTGTACTGGCTCATTATTGTCTCGTTCAAACTTTTCGGCATCAACGCAGCCGCTGCCCGGCTGCCCGTCGCGTTGGGAGTTGTCGCCACGGTTGCGCTGATTTTTTTGATCGGCGAGAAACTCACGGATTACTGGCGCGGCTTTATAGCCAGTCTGATTTATCTCAGCTTCTGCGGCACATTTTTGCTCGCGCGCATCGTCATGCCGGAGCCGCTGGTCAGCGCATTCATCGCAGGCGCGATCCTCTGCGGAGTAAGCGGTTATCTGCATCGGCCTCATCGGCGTGTCTGGTTCGCTGGCTTTTGGATTTGCTCGGCCTTCGCCTGCCTGATGAAAGGGTTACTCGGCCTTGTTTATCCGGCAGCGATTTTTCTTTTGCTGTCGATCTTTTATCGCGAAGCACGGCTGCGATATCGCGCGCTTTTGCGATGGGAATATGTGGCGATCTTTCTTTTAATCGTCACCCCCTGGCATATTTGGGCGGAATGGCATTTTCGCAGTTACTTTCGTCATTTAGTCCGCTCGGAATGGTTGGGGCATCTGCGCGGGCTTTCCGACGAAGCGCACGATTACCTGGGCATGCCTGCCTATCAATTTGTGCTCATGCATCTGGCCTGGTGGTTTCCGTGGTCGATCGCGCTGATGGCCGGCGTGATTTTCGCCTGGCGACGCGTAATGCGGCATGAAATCAATTTCGCCGATGCTTTGCCGCTTTGCTGGATGGGCGTCGTTTTTGTCCCGCTGCTCTTTCTGGGGCAACGGCAGGATTATTATTCGATGAGCATGTGGGGCGCGTTTGCGCTCTGGGCCGCGGCCGCATGGGACCGGATGCCGCAGGCGTGGCGCGCCACAGGCGCAATTGCTGTGGGTGTCGCCGGCACGGTGAGCGCCGCGGCGGCATTCTTCCTTGCTGGGGCTGCCCGCACTTCAAACGGAAACTGGGGAACGATGGATGCCCGGTGGACGGCCTGGAAGGCATTGCACGACATGCCCATCTCAGCCTGGCTGGCACTACAGCCGTTGGCAGCGGTCACAGCGGTCTCGCTTACGCTTTTCGCGTTGGTAGCGCTCTACTTTATTTTCAAACAACGCGAGAAACTTGCTGCCATCGCCCTGGCTGCGTCGATGGTTCCAATCGGGCTGAGCATGACCGCAGGTATCGCCCGAACCGCGCCCTATTTCTCACTCGCCGATGTCGCCCGATTTCTAAATCCGCGCCTCGAGGCAGGCGGCATTACGATTTTCGAAGGACCCCTCGACGATAGCAGCAGCCTGATCTTTTATCTGAACCGAAAGTTCTTTCTTGTTAATCAAAACCGCCGGAAAGCGGCGCCGCTTGGCGAAGCCTCCCCAGATATTTTCCTGAATGAAGATGCGGTCCTGGAAAAATGGCGCCGGCCCACCCCGGTTTATCTAATTGTGGAGCAAACCCGGGGGGACTACTGGAAACAGCTATTGACCAGCCGCTTTCACATTTACCATCAGGTCGCTACTTCAGGGACGTATGTAGTGCTAAGCAATCAACTTTGAAGAGCTTGATTGGTTAAAAAGGTTAAAAGGGATTCTGCTCGGTTTCTTGAAAAACTCC
>QHOF01000363.1:6544-10596 GCA_003219335.1 Verrucomicrobiota bacterium
TGCGCTGGCTTACAGTGCCCGCTCGCGTTTCCTTGTAACTTTGTAACCATTTAACCCTTTAACTTTTCAGCCGCATCCATGTCACAACATCGCAGTTTAAAAGGGGCAAGCACGATTGCTGCCCGGCGCAATGTGCTGAAACGCTTCGAGCGCGTCGAGCTTCTGAAAAAGCGCGGTCAATGGAAGGAAGGCCAGAAAGTGACCGGCCTGCCGAAAACCAAGCCGGATGTGTAATGAGAAGCGTGAGAAGTGTTCGGTGAGCGAATTCATTTCTTACATCTCACTCGCTTTAAGTGCGCCTCAACCGTTATCTCGCCGCCACCGGCGTCGGATCGCGCCGGGATTGCGATGAATTGATCGCGGCGGGTCGCGTCACCATCAATGGTAAAGTATGCACGCACTTCAGTGCACAGCCCGACCCGGACGATCACGTTAAAGTCGATGGCAAACTGGTTCGCGTCGCCCCACCGCTCACCATCATGCTGCGTAAACCCGCGGGGTTTGTTTCCACCCGAAAAGATCCGCATTCGCGCGACACTGTCTTTGATCTGCTTCCACAAAAATTTTCCCGGCTGTTCAATGTCGGTCGCTTGGACGCGCAAACCGAGGGCCTGCTTCTTCTCACAAACGACGGTGAACTGGCGCAGCGGCTCACACATCCTCGTTACAAAATCGAGAAAGAATACGAAGTGACGCTGGATCGGCCGTGGGATCCGGTGCTCGTGCCGAGATTGCTGCGCGGAATTTTTCTCGACGGACAGCGAGCGCAGATCACGCAACTCCGCCCGGTCACGCCCGCGAAATTGCGCGTTGTTCTTCGACAGGGAGTCAATCGGCAGATTCGCCGCATGTTTGAAGCCGTTGGCTACCGCGTCAAACATCTGGTTCGTATTCGAATCGGTCATCTTCGACTTGGCGATTTGCCGCGCGGGCATTGGCGCGCGCTCACCAAACGCGAACTGGAATCCTTGGAGGGCCGAACTCCAGCGAGCCCGCGTTCGGCGTCGCAGGAACTCCGCCCTCCCATCATACGATGAACCTCAATGGTTGTAACGCACTGATCACGGGGGCTTCTTCCGGCATCGGAGGCGAATTTGCGCGGCAACTCGCGAACCGTGCGCGCTCGATTGTTCTCGTCGCGCGACGAAGTGAACGTTTGGCTGATTTGCGCGAGGAATTGTTGAACCGAAATCCAAACCTGGACGTTCACGTTCGCGCCGTTGATCTTGCCGACAAAGCGCAGATCGAACTGCTGATCAATGCGCTCGCCCGCGAAAAGATCGAGGTTGATCTTTTAATCAATAATGCTGGACTGGGCGATACTGGCGCCTTTGCGACGAGCGATCCCATCCGCAATAAGCAGATGATGCTGGTAAATATGGTGGCGCTTACTTCGCTCACTCGCCATTTGCTTCCACAGATGATCGCAAAACGCCGCGGCTGGATTCTAAACGTTAGTTCGTCCGCTGGCTTTCTCCCGATCCCTGGCGATGCCGTTTATGCCGCCACCAAAGCCTATGTAACAAGTCTCTCTGAAGCGCTTCGGGCCGAACTCTGGAGAACAGGCGTGAGCGTATGTGCGGTGTGCCCCGGTCCTGTGCGCACGGAATTTCAAGAGGTCGCCAGACGTCCAGGCGCTCAATCCGTGATGGGTTCGAAAATCCTTTTTGTTCCGGTCGAAGAAGTTGTGCGCGAGGCGCTGGCAGCACTGGAAGCAGATCGACCACTCGTGATCCCTGGACTTGCCATGAAACTTGCAATGTTTCTGAGTCGGCTGATGCCGATGCCAGTCGTGCGCTTGGTATTACGGCTCTCTCCAAAGCGCGGGTGAGTTGCGCAGCTCACTTTGAAAATCTGCCGGGTTGGCCGAAAGACTGCGGAAAGCGAACCGCCGCTTCGAAACGTTTTGCGGGCTACGCACCCGCTACGGCTCTATGACGATTTGTATTTGACCGAGCAACCGTACGGCTTCGTTTGTGGCGTGGTGATGGATCTGCCTGCCAGGGATTCATCCAACGCTGCCTTAACATAGTTCGTAGAGCTGGGAATATCCGCAGGATTCGGCGTGGCTTTGCTGTCGATCGCTCCTTCGTACGCGATTTTTCCCTCTGGATTGATGATCACCATGTCGGGCGTGTTCTTGGCGCCATAAGCACGCCCGGCTTTGCCTTCGGGGTCGAGTAGCAACGCGGTCTGATGCGTCTTCCAGGAGCTGATAATTTTCTCCGCGTCCTCGGGTGTTAAGTTTCCCATGGTGCCGGGCGCATTGGAATTGATGGTCAGCCACACAACTCCTTTGCCTGTATATTCATCCTGCAACTTTTGCATGTTGTCGCTGCCATAATGCTTCTTCACGAATGGGCATTCCGGATTAAACCATTCGAGCACGACGTATTTGCCCTTGTATTCCGAAAGCGAATGAGTCTGGCCTTTCGCGTCCTTGAGCGAAAAATCCGGGGCCGCGCTGCCCACCGGCGGCGGATCGAAAGCATAGACTGCAGTGGCAACTAATGATGCGACAACGGCTAAGATTATTTTCGTGTTCATAGATTAGTTAGAAAACATAGTTCTGAGATAGTTCAATTTTCTGATGAGCAACACATTCGCAATGGACAGGGGAAATTTCAACAGGACGCAGCCCGATTCCATCGGTAGTCGGCAGCACATGCGAGATGGTGCGATCATTACGCACCGGCATCGGCGAACCCACGAAAGATCATTGCGCAGCGACTGTGCGGGAGACCGTTTCGAGTTTCTGGAGAAGTATGTTCTTGGTGAGCAGTTCCGGAAAGACAATCGGCTCTTCGTTTTTTCCGGGATAGAGCACATAGAGAGGCACGCCAGGGCGGCCAAAGTGCTGCAATAATTTCGTAATCACCGGATCGCCGCTGGTCCAATCGGCTTTCAGTTTCACAATGCCGTGACGTTGAAACGCCTCCCGCACGTCGGCGCTCTCGAGCACGTTGGCTTCGTTGAATTTGCACGTCAGGCACCAGGCGGCCGTGAAATCGACAAATACAGTGCGACCTTGTTCCAGTTCTGTTTGCAACCAGTCGGGCGTAAACACCTGCCAGCCCCCCTGGAGGCGCGAATCGAGTGAGGCAAGATTCGTTGACTGAAATTTCTCGCGGATGAAATAAACGCCGCTCGCGAAAACGAACACGAGCATGACCACGAGCGTGATACTTTGCTTCGCCGCTGAAGACGTGGGCACAACGAACGCGCCTTTCATCCAGCACGCGACACTGATTACCAGCAGGAAGCAGCTTGCCCAGATCGCTCCTTCCAGACCGCGCTGGGCGCCGAGCACGTAAAGAAGAAATAGCAGCGTCGCCAGCAACAGAAACCCCATGAACTGCTTCACATGCGCCATCCACGGGCCGGGCTTTGGCAGAAAGCGCAGCCAGGCCGGTTGCGCGCTTAGGAGCAAATACGGCGCGCTCATGCCGCCCGCGATGGCCACGAATATCGACAAGATGATTGCGGGCGACTGTGAAAATGCGAAGCCGAGCGCGGTGCCAAGAAACGGCGCGCTGCACGGCGTGGCCAGAACAGTCGCGAACACGCCTTGGAAAAATGAG
The DNA here is from genome assembly GCA_003219335.1 of Verrucomicrobiota bacterium. Lineage (GTDB taxonomy): Bacteria > Verrucomicrobiota > Verrucomicrobiia > Chthoniobacterales > UBA10450 > Udaeobacter. The sequence goes on from QHOF01000363.1 coordinate 10,126, forward strand.
CCGAGAAGATCTTTGCGCTCGGAGGTCGAAAGCAAACCGCGCGTCATGCTTTGTGGCAATGAAATTTCGAACACCCCAAAGAGATTCAGAGCGAACACGAGAACAATCACGCTCAGCGCCAGAACGAAATATGCGTTGGTAAACTGAAATCCGCCCCAGGTGACGTCGCGCCCGGCGGCCTTGAGCGCAATTAGGAGCAGCGCAAGCGTGATGAACCAGGCGAAAATCCCAATCGTAAACGCGACTCCGCTCCGCAAAATTTTCTGACGGCTCTGGCCCGCTTGCTGGATGAATCCAAAAATCTTTAGCGAGATCACCGGCAACACACACGGCATCAAATTTAAAATGATGCCGCCGATAAAACCGAAGAGCAGAAAAGTGAAAATTCCCCGCACGGGCGCCGGGCGAGCCGCCGAAACAGCCGGCGGAGTTGTGATCTCCCATGCCGCGCGGTCCTCGCCGTTTGGCTGA
>QHOF01000376.1:0-2017 GCA_003219335.1 Verrucomicrobiota bacterium
CAACCCCGTGCGTTCCGAAAATGCGTTTAGCGAAGACGAATGGCGTCGTGCCCATCCCCGGAACACCGATTCGCTTGCCTTTTAGATCTTGAATTTTCTGAATGGGACTGTTCACGCCGGTTTGGACTCGCAGACACCCGGTGTGCACTCCACCCAGAAATCTCACGTCCAATCCCTGTTCAATCGGTTTCAGAAAATACATCACCAGATGGTGAGTGATGTCGTAGCTGCCGAGAGCAAGATTGTCTTTGTAGTTTGCCCAACTGCATTTCACCAATTCCGGCTCCAGTCCTTCATCTTTAAAGAAGCCTTTTTCATAGGCGGTGTAAATCGGGGCCTCGCAGGTTAACCCAATGAAGCCGACCTTGACGTGTTTCGAATTGATTACCTTGACGGTGGATTTTTTTGTGCAGCCGCTCAGAAGCAGACCCGACAAGGCGAACGCGACGACGAATTTCGTGCATGTCATTTTCATTAGTAACGACAATAGCACAATAATCTATAGCTATGGAAGCAAAAATTTGTAAAATTTTGGTGTCGTTTTTTGTCCGACAGATTCCAGCAGAATTTCTGCCGCAACGCTGCCTGCTTGAGCACTATTTTTCCAAAAACAGGCAGCAGTCTTTCTCACCTGAATGGAGCCGTTCAGTAGCGCCCGGATCTCCTTCTTCGGCAGCGCCTTAAGCCAGCGACTCTCTCGACTGCAGGAAGTGACCATCATTGGAAACGCCATCAGTTCCACCGATGGCGAGCTCCGGACAATGCTACGTGATGTGCCTAGAAATTTATTGTTGCCTGGGCGTAGCCGAAATCGGCATCGTCGCTTGGTCCGGTCGCACTGACGTAGCCGCCGGTGAAGAAGTGACTGTATCCCACCCAAATGACGAGAGGTTTTACTGGCTGAAAAGTCATTAATATGTCGAGCTCTGCGCCAACGTAGTTAGGGGCGCCGGGGGTGATCGGCCGGACCCTGGTGGTGCCGTTGGAGCGATACCAGGCGTCGTTCGTGTTAGCGAGCCAGAACCAATTAAAGTCGGCTTCCAGACCAACTTCTTTGCACGGTTTGACGTTAAATTTCAGCTCGGGGTTGTGCATGTTCTGCCAGGAGAACAGGTCCATGTAGCCATATCTGGGATGATTCGTCGGAAAGAGATTCTGAAATGTTTCAATATCGTTATCGGTCGGATTGTCATCGCCGCTGGCGTAGTTGTAATCTGCAAAGAGACGCGGACTCCAGGGACATTTGAAATTGTAACCTCCTCCGATATGCGCAGCGAAAGCGGTGAGATCGAGATCGCTCACCTGGCCTTTCTGAAAGGCAAACTCTCCTTCGGCTTCCCAGCCATTGAGCTTTTTCGGATCAGCCTTGAATCGCGTGCCAAGGGTCACGAAATCGCTTCGGGTGCCAGGAACTGAAAGGCTTGTCCCCGGGTACGTGATCCCTTGCACAATCTTGGTGGGATTTGCCTCGTCGAGGATCAAAGCATAGGCATCGATCGTAAAGGGATTGATTGCCGTCGTGTTCCCGTATATCGCACTGAAAACCTGATCTCGGTGCGTTTCCGCCCCGTTAAACAAATCCGAGTAGTCGAATGAATCACGGAGAATATAAACGACCGTCGAAGCAAAAACATCGACCGAATATTTCCCATACTCATAGTGCAGTTTCGCGGCATCAAAAGTTCTCCCGAAGTTGTTCCAGTCGGATATGCCAATAAGCCGTTCATCGCCATATGCCAACGCTTGACGGCCGATCGTCGCGTTCACCCACTTCGGTCCAACCTGGACATAGGCCTGGCGCAGATCGAAGTTATCATCGCCTTCCGCGCCCATGACGCCCGGAGTGTTCGGGCGATCGGAGTACCACTCCCGTGAGTCTTGCGTCTGAGCGTAAAGCTTCAACCAATCGACCGGCTTGATTGCCACGCCGAGACGAAACCGATTCAAGAACCAATTGTCATCAGTCAATGAATCAACGGCGCTGTTAAAGTCGAAGTTGTTGTTCCGGTTTTCCCAG
>QHOF01000376.1:2049-4922 GCA_003219335.1 Verrucomicrobiota bacterium
ATATCGAAGCAAATCTTTCCATCGAGGAAACAAAACGGGTTCACCTCCTTCTTCTCGAGTGGTGGCGGCGAAGGGGTCGATTTTGCGTCGATCAACTCCTCTCCTGCGAGAGCCGAGACAGTCCCGACAAACACGAAGATCAAGAAGAAGACAGGAATTTTAGTAATCTTTGCGAAGATTTTGATAGCGATTTTTATCATCAAGGAACTGCCAATACAAAAATAGCCAAGACCTATGCAAGCTTTTTTTAAAAAATTTTAGCTCTCTGAATTGGAATTTGTTTCCAAGTAACTAGACGACTAGCTCTTTGTGGCTTCTATTTTTTGCAACGTGATATTCGCAGTATGCCATGATTCAGGACCCCGTTGAGATTCGCCACCTGCGTTACTTCCTTGCCGTTGCCGCGGCGGGCAGCTTTAGCCGCGCAGCAGATCGCCTCGGAATATCTCAGCCAAGTATCTCCCAACAGATGCGCGATCTTGAAGCGGGTCTGCGAGTTTCCCTATTTCAACGTCGAGGGAAACGGATTCTGCTTACGGCTGCCGGCTTGGTCTTCCAGGAACACGCGCGGGCAATTCTACGCCAGCTCGAGAATTTTCTCGACGAACTCAGCCGCGATTCAGTACAGCTGCGCGGGGCTTTGCATCTCGGGATCGTACCGTGGCTCGATGCGGCGCTGGTGCCGCAGTTACTGGGGCTTTTCGCCGCCAGGCATCCGAATGTCAATCTCACCGTCACGGAAATTTCATCCGATGACATTGAGACAGCGTTGGAAGAAGGTCGATTGGATGTGGGTCTGGGATTTCTTACGCGTCACTCGCCCAACCTGCAATATGAACGCCTCTCCAGCGATGAGTACGCCTTGATCGTCCCCGCGGGCCATCCCTGGTGGAACCGGCGGACGGTTCGTCTTTCAGAGTTGCACCAACAACGGCTGCTTCAGTTGCCACGCAGTTTCGTCGTGCGAAGAACAAGCGATGCCATTTGTCGAACCCACCAGGTCCGCCCACGAACGGTCGCGGAAATAAGTGCAATCGAAACGCTCCTCCGGTCGCTGGCGCCATTAAAGTCTGCCGCTCTGCTACCAAACGTTGCGCAGCGAGGCTCGAGGCACCTAAAGGCGATTCGGCTTCGGGGAAAGAGCCTCGTGTTGGAGATGGGAATATTGCGCCTTAAGGATTCTTCTTCCAACAGCTTGGTCGTGGCATTTAGCGAACTCGCCAAGGCCGCCGTTCCGAAGATTCTTGGTAAGAGACTCAAAGCGACGCGGGCGAGCAAAGACTAGGGCAAGCTGGAGCCGTGAAGCGGGGGCAAACTGCTCCCGTCGAAGGTCGAGCTGTCGAACATAGCCGACGCACAGCGGGAAAATTGCTTTTGCGCACTTTCGTTTTCCGGTTTGTGTAGCAGCTCCGCATGCACACGAAACCAAGGCGCATTCTCCTCAAGTTTGGCTCCGGCATTCTCACTCGGCCGCGCGCCAATGCACTCGATGACAAACAATTTCGCCGTCTCACTACCGATGTGGCGCAACTCGTTCGTGGCGGATGCGAGTGCATCATTGTCTCCAGCGGTGCGGTCGCAGCCGGTATGCGCGTTGTCGGGCTGAAGGAGCGTCCACTCGACTTGACGACCGGACAGGCATGCGCTGCGGTGGGTCAATCAAAGATGATGCATCTCTATGCCTCGATGTTCGCAAAACATCAGCTTAACGTTGCGCAGCTTTTGCTCACGCATAGCGACCTGGACAGTCGTACCCGCCATCAAAATGCGAAAAACACACTGCGGCGCCTGCTCGACTGCAAGAACGTCGTTCCAGTCGTTAACGAAAACGATTCGGTAGCGGTGGAGGAGCTGCGCTTTGGGGACAACGACCGCCTCTCTGCCGAGGTCGCGGTGCTGGCGGAAGCCGAATTGCTCATCCTGCTTACAAGCGTTGACGGCCTGATGGATCATGTCGGCAGACGGATTCCAATGATCGCTGATGTTGGGGACGCAGCTCGTTTTGTTCGCAAGGAAAAAAGCAGGTTCTCGGTGGGGGGCATGATCACGAAACTTGAAGCAGTAAAACTTGCGACCGCAGCCGGCATCCCCACGGTGATTGCAAACGGCCGGCGCGCCGGCATCATCCCGCGGATCGCGTCGGGCGAACGAGTCGGAACACTGTTTCCTGTGCGGGCCGGAAAGTCGGATGCACACTCGCTTTGAGCGGCGAGAGTGAGAACTTGGAGTAATTACTCTTCACCTACGTTGATATGGATACGGACGATCTAAGAAACGAGGTTCTCAGCTGCGGAAGACGCGCTCGCGCCGCCGCGCGAGTGCTCGCGCGAATGAGCACTGAGGGGAAGAACGCCGCCTTGCTCGCGATGGCAGATCAACTTTGTGCCAGTGCCGGCACGATCCTGCACGCAAATGGCGAGGACATCGAGAAAGCGACCACGGACCAGCTTTCCTTACCGCTGATCGACCGGCTTAAACTCGATGAAAAACGCATTCAGGCGATGGCAGACAACATTCGTCAGGTTGCTGCGCTCGAAGATCCAGTGGGAAAAGTCATCACCGAATGGACTCGTCCCAATAGCTTGCACATTTCAAAAGTGCGCGTCCCCATCGGGGTTATCGGAATCATCTACGAGTCGCGCCCGAATGTCACGAGCGACGCTGCGGTGCTTTGCACAAAAACGGGAAACGCAGTCATTCTGCGCGGCGGCTCGGAATCGATTCGCTCCAACATCGCCATCGCCGAAGCGCTTCGTGCCGGCGCAGTCAGCGCGGGGTTGCCCGAAGACAGCATCTTGCTCATTCCAAAAACCGGTCGCGATGCGGTGCGGCACATGGCCGAGATGGATCAGTACATCGATCTCATCGTCCCG
>QHOF01000377.1 GCA_003219335.1 Verrucomicrobiota bacterium
AAGCCTCTCTCGGTCCCGGTCGTCCCGAAAGATGGCCTTTCGCTCATTGCCTCGGGAGCTCACGTGGTAGTACGCTCCAGGATATTCTATCCGCAGTGGCCGGGCCATGAACGGGATTTCTACCAGAAGAGATAATAAGAATCAACAGACCTGACCCCTATGCTATCTCGGTTAATTTGAAAATTCCAAAAAGGTGGCACCACCTCATTTTAGTTTAGGGAGCTTCGGAATAGCTTGTATGTCCAAAGCATAAAACGTTGACCTGTTGTCAGCCTCAAGGTTTACTTTTGTGACAATCCCTACTGCGGTGTTTCCACCACCAAGGAGCGGTCCTCCGACAACTTCTGATTTGAGCGGACCTCTGATGACAAAAGTACGTACGCCATTCTGACGAGTGATTCGCTCTATCCGGTTTGCGTTGGGCCGAAAAACTCGTTTATTTTCCTCGCCTAGAACGAGTTCGACATATGCAACGAGATCACCTGAATCGAGCTTTTCAGAATTTCCTCGCGTCAGAATGCCTTGAGGAATTTTTTCAGCAGGAATCTTCATAATCGCGATTTCGGTAAATGGTATCGGCTGGTACGCCTCTATCGGGAGTATAACGGGTAAACCGGCATCATCGGTTGTGACGTAGACGAGCCGCCGTAAATTTCCACCCGAATCGAATACAACACTCGATGCGGTTACTACAAAATGGGGATCGTCCAAAACGAAGCCAGCCCCAAGAGGTTTTATCGGATTGGCTAAATCGTGAATCGTGCCGATCGCCGATACGGGAATTTCGACGGTGAGGGGTCGATTCTTCGAAGGCGGAAATTCAATCGGCCGTTCCGGCTCCATTATAACCGAAACCTTTCGTTCGCCCTTTAATATCTCAGAATCGATGCTGACGGCGATTCCGTCATCGTGTACAAGGATTTTCTGATAATAGGACATTGCGCTAGCGTCACTTTCATAGCGGTAAGCAGACGCTATAGCCGAATCGCTCGCTCGAAAGCTGTCGGTCTTCAGGATAAGGTTTACCCTACATAGTGCGTTGGCTCGCATCCTGGAAATATCAATGTTCAAAATATTGGTACGAAAGGGAATTACTTCTCGGATCGCGTGTTCATTTCCCACTTTAAAGCTGTTGTCGCGATCTTGAGATAGGGCCAATCCGTCGCAACCTTGCTGCGAGATGGTTTGCCATTTGACAAGCGCCCACGGCAGTTCCAAAGTTAATCGAACATCACTGATGTTTTCATCGTTATTTGGGTTTCGGACCGAGAATTCGTATTCGCCATAAGTTTCCTGCCATTCAATCCCCTCCACAATGACACCGCGCTTGTAGTTATACGGAGTTTTCCCGAGAGAATATTGTAACGATCGCCGTTCGGCGAGATTGCTAGTTTCTAAAATACGGGCCCGAGCCCACTTGTAGATATCCGCGTCTGCATTTACCGGTTTTACAATGTCGGAATGATTCTCATCGATCGCGATAGGATTTTGATCGCAATACGTAGCTGCTAGAGTGCGTGGCACAATGACCGCGCCGTAAGTGGATTTTGTTTCGTACGCGCAGAAAGACAGCGGAAAGCGTGAAGGACGGCGCTCTCGAAAGAGGTCACCCCAATCATTTTCAAGTGCTTGAAGGAAACTGTTCATGTCTGCTGGACGGATATCCCGGAGTTGCGGATTAGAGCTAAGCCATCCGCCAATTTCGGCAATATTCGATCCTTGTGCAGGAGTCGATATAAACAAAGCGGCTTTAACGCGGCTGAGCTTTTCCTTCTGTGACTGACGATTCAAAGCCACCAGCATCCGTTTCGTAATTATCCCGCCCATGCTATGCGAAACAAAATAAATTTCGTCGTGATTGAAAACTCCTTCGTCTTGGAGCCGTCGAAGCACTCGTGTTGCGATCTCTTCAATCGTCGATGTGCGCGTCAACAAGGGGGTATTGTATCGAACTCGCGCTACAGAGAATCGCTCAAACGCCTGATCTTGTCGTATCAGTTGTTGCCACGAGATTCCGGCTCGATTTGTCCAGCTTAATACTGGATCACCGAACAAGCCGTGCACAAAAATAATGATCTTTTTAGAAGGACGATAATCCGGTTCGAAGGCTACCGAAAGAGTCGGTAGGGGGCTTGACCGTTCGACCGCTGAGCAACTTACTATCAGTATTGTAATTGCCAGGAAGAGAAAAGCCTGCGCTCGGTTAAACATTCAGCGCGAAGCTTATCACAAAAAATGTCCGGCCTGAAATTCTTGCGGCGTTGGGAGAAGTACGGGCTTTTCGAAAGCGCGGTGTGCGGTCGATCCGTCAGCTGACGGACTGCATTGCCCACCGCGCTGTAATGCAGCCCTACCTGCTCGCCAATCTCCCGTAAACCCATCAGACAATGCCGCCGCAACAGATAGCTCGCCACATACCGAGGCTCGGTGTAGTGGTGCCCTCGACCGCGTAACTCCTCTCCTTTAATGCCGTAATACCTTTCAATCTCCTTGATCACCGCCTCCGGCTTTACTCCGACGATCTCTTTGATAAGGCTTTGTTCACCACGCCTTTCTCTTCGACCCTCAAGATGCCTCTCTGCCAC
>QHOF01000378.1:0-5244 GCA_003219335.1 Verrucomicrobiota bacterium
GCTTCGATTTCAGATTCGAAAGGGACATCGAGCAGCAGCAGCGGCATCGGCGGCCAGCCGGTCACCGGCGAGTCCAGTGCCTTGGTTGCGGTCTCGAACAATGCAGCCCGATCGCTGGCGCCGGCCTCGTTCAGGAGGATGTCGACGCGATCCAGCAAGGCGGCAAGGTCAGTCCCGCTACGCGGCAGCCGGGCCAACTCACCGCTCGCTACAGCGGCAAGTCTCAACTCCAGCAAGGTACGCGCCAGCGCCTTAGGAAACCCTGGGGTCTGGGAGACCGGCGAGAAATACTCAAGCGCTTCATCGCCGCGGGCTTCGAACGCCGCCCGCGTCGCAACCGCTTCATGTCCTAGCGTCGTCGTGGGAGCGCGTTCCCGAGAAGCCAATTCCATGACGGCCAGCCGGGCGGCGAGCTGGGTGAAAGAGAGCCGATGCAGGCCAAACGTCGCGCCTCTCTCAATCGAAATTGCGCGAGCGAGATCGTCCACCGATCCTCGTGATCCGCCGAGGAGAAGCACCTCCGCGCCGGGTTCGAACCGCTCCAGAAACCGGCGAGCCTCACGAAGGCGAACCGCTGCCGACCCAGACTGAACGGCGGCGATAGTAGGATAAGCAGCGGCGTGTCTATAGGAAGTTGGTTCAGTCACCACGAGCCTCAGAGATTTTCTATCTAGCGTCGTCACTCACCAAAGTACGGGATTCGATCCAGCTGCCGGACGAAGCCGCGTTGCGGCAGCCCTAACGTGTCCATTGTTCGTCGGGCACGTGTCGATCTTAATCACGCTCGTCATAGTTTGTTCCCCGACTATAGGCCTTGAATTTAGTTCGGCGGCCTTTGACGAGACCCTCAGCCTCGTAGAATGACATCTTTTTATCCGTCTCGGATGCCTCAGCAAAGTCCCGGGATGAAAACTGATACCAATCGTACCCAGGATGTGCATCGAGGTGCTCCCATAAAAGACTCAACATAGGATCACGACCAACCGTTTGTGCGCGTATGTCAGCCTTCATTATGGAATGTAACTGTTGTGCTGCGACTACCGCAGCGCGTTTCAAAAACAAGCTATTGGAGTCCGTGAGACACGCATCCACGATCTCCCCTCGCCGCAGGCCGTCTCCGTGGCGGGCAAATGCTACTGCAGCCCAACCTCGTAAGTAGTCCGGCTGTGCCCGATCAAAAGCAAGGGCGCGCAGTTTATCCATCGCCTCAGCAGGTAGGCTTTGTGCGCGAGCCATCGCGATAATGGCCCACATGTTGGTCCACGCGTAGGCGTTGTAGTCTGGAGCGTTCAGGATCGCAAGAAGTTCTCGGACACCGTCCTGTGACAGAGCAGGGGAGGCGAATTCCGCCCACTTGTCGGCCGCGCCCGGGTGGCTGCGAAAACCACGGAGAGCAATGGCTTCCAGCTGCTGGCAAGCATCAGATCGGACGCCCACGAATTGAGCGACCCGGAGGAGTCGGTTACCGTAAGCGCGAATCAGCCGGTCTTTTCCATGCTTTCTGGCGGCTTGCAACTCATTGCAAGCGATGCGAAGGCACTCTTCGACCTTCGTCTTCGTTGCAGTGAACAAAAGCTCGTCACACTCAGCCAGCTTAAAATCATGATCAGCTTCCTGGGCATGTATCCATTCGGCATCATCCGCATCGATCAGTTCGGTCTTCTTGCTGTTTAGGAATAACCCTGCTGCTTTGAGCTGTGCCTCTAACTCTTGCAGTCCACGCAGCACGGCTCCCCGTGTCTTGGCGACCAGACGGATATCATCAACATAGCGGAGATAGCCAAGCTCGGGCACCGCGCGAAGACGATCATCAATAACTCTAAGGTATATATCTGCAAAAAATCGACTAGCGTCCATGTTCTGTGGCAGTCCGCGGCCCTTCAACGCTGCGGCCTCCAGAAGCTCTCCCAAAGCGGAAAGTTCGTCCGCGAAATCTGTCGCGCTTTTGTCGAGAATAGTATGCAGCCCAGCGACGAAACCACGGATGGATATGTGCTCAAAGAATGACGTGAGATCAGTAGCAATGGCGAACCCTTCAGCGCCATGATCGAGAATTAATTTGCGGTATTCATTGTTAAATCGCGCCCACGCCGAGACACCGCGGCCTGCTCGCATCCAAGTTTTCAACTCTGCTGGAGTGACAACTTGGACTAAGGCAGGTTTGCAATTTCGGTAGGAGTCGGCGGAGAAGCAGCATGTACGCGATACGGAGACAAAACGGAAACCACGGGGTATCACGAGTAAGAAGGCTTGTGGGGCGAGGCACAACCAATCGACCGAGCTGCTGCATGTCCGGCCGGAGACAGGACGTAATCAGCTGTGGTACGTGTTGGCTTGCGACCAAACTGTAGTCAGCATAGCGAACGTAATCGGGGCAGAAGTCGTCTTCGGCGTCAGCTTTTGCCCACTGAATTGCACTGATCAGCTCGTTGTCCCGAATTTTTGGTATCTTCATGAACTGAAGCCCTTGAGACCGTTCGTGAGTAGGACGAAACGCCCGACCCACCGCTGACCGCGCCACCGTTGCCGTCGCAAAAGTTCCCGTAAGAGCGCGTACAATAGGGGACGCGTTTTAGTTCTTCAACGGGAATCGCTCGAAATATCTTATAGTTGCATCAACCTGTCAAGATTTTCTGGGCGACAAAAACTGCTAAAGTGCAGCCGGACGAAGCCCTCACCCGATTTTCTCGTCAAGAATGAGCGGCCGCGGCGGAGGCGCGCTTGATCCGCGCGGTGTAGGCAGTTCATTTCTTGTTTCGATATTCAAGTGGTAGCGCGTGCTTTTGAGCGCGCCGGTGCGAATCAGGACGCCCTTGTCGACGAGGTCCTGAAGGTCGCGTGTGGCGGTGGCGCGCGCGGCACCGGTGATCGAAATGTAATTCTCAGCGCTCAGGCCGCCCTTGAAGCCCTCCACCCCTTCCCGGAAGATCCGGGCGAGGGCCTTTTCCTGCCGCTCATTGAGCTGACTCTTGACCCTGTCGTAGAGCATTGTTTTTTGGATCAGAAAGTCGATCATGCGTTGTGTCGTCTCCTGCGCCTGCAAAACAGTGTCAGCGAAATACACAAGCCACGCCGTAATTTCATTGTCTTTGCTGCTGCGCTGGAGCGCCTCGTAGTAAGATTTCTTGTTCCTCTGGATGGCCTGCGAGAGCGCAATCAACGTCGGCTTGCCGAGAGCCTGGGACAAAGCCTTTTCGGCCAGCGCGCGCGCAATGCGTCCGTTGCCGTCTTCGAACGGGTGGATCGTGACAAAATACAGATGGGCAATACCTGCGCGCGTAAGAGCCGGAAGCGCTGTGTCGCCGTGCGGCGCCGTATCATTGAACCAGTTGACGAAGCCCTCCATTTCTTTTTCCATCGTCGCGGATGGCGGCGCTTCGAAATGAATCTTCGGATTGCCGATCGGGCCGGAGATGATCTGCATTGGCTCATCGTGTGTTCTGTAGGCGCCAATGTTTTTTAAATCGCGCCTGCCGGCTGTAACCATGCCGTGCCATCGAAACATGGTTTCGTGCGTGAGAGGCTCGGCGAAGTTGCGATAAAGGTCCATCATCATGTCGGCAATGCCCTGCTCAGCGGGAGGAATTCTGCGCGCATCGGTATCTAGCCCAAAATTGTGCCGGATGGATGATTGCACGCTGTCGCGGTTGAGGTACTCGCCTTCGATTTCGGAAGTTTTGATAGCCTCGTTGCTGAGCAGCTCAGCAGTCAACGCGCTTTTCTCATCATCGCGGATGTGTAGGAGCGCGCCGAGCAGAACGCCACCGTGAAGCAGAAATCTCGCCTCGGTTTGTTGAAGCGCTGACTTGTCGAAGCGGAACCGGGGCCAATCGTCCTGTTGCCAGTTCCACCTGTTCTCAGCGTGCATGAGTTATAAAACCACTCCTTTATAACTCACATAATACCGTTTTTTGATTAATAAAGACAGACTTTATGCCTCAGAACTTGGCTTAAATGAGTTATAAAGAAACCTTCTATAGCTCAAAATACGCGCATTTTTGATGCATAGACGCTGTTTTTGTGTCACATCGGAAATCATGAATGTGGCGACTCATTCTCCGCACCTCGGTGGAGAAATTCAAGCAATGCCGCATGGTCAGTATTATTCACCGCTCAAATTGCTGAGAATACGGACCTGATCGCCGCACTGCCGGGTTATCCGGGGCGCGAGTTGGGTGCAAGAGAGTCGATGCAGTCCAAATATCGCGCCTCTTTCTAGTGAAAGCGCGCGCGAGATCGTCCACCGAACCGCGTGATCCTCCGAGGAGAAGCCCTCCGCGCCGGGTTCGAATCGGTCCAAAAACCCACGCGTCTCGCGTAGGCGAACTGCTGCCGACCCTGACTGAACAGCGGTGATACCAGCATTGGCAGCAGTGTTTCCAATGGAGTTCGATTCAGACATCACGACATTGCGTTCATCCACAGATCCGAATTTTACACAAAGAAAATAACCTATATAGCACACTCGGTAGGGATGAGAGCACAAAGCGGTTAACCGAGAGAGGTGTTCAGAGCTTGGATCGATTCTACCGGCCAACACCCAGGCCACCTTTCGCCTTAGAATACCGACTCAGGCCAGACCTTACTCCGTTCCCTGGATCTAACGATACAACAACGCTTGTACTTTTTACCACTACCGCATGGGCAATATTCGTTTCGGCCGATCCTTTTTCTGTTCTGCATTGCCTCTTCAATCCTCCTAGCTCGTAGGCTCTCTGCAAAGGCTTCTAGTCTCTCCAGATCTGGTGCCGCAATGTTATCCCGCCTGAGAAAACTATAATCAACATCAGACAGTTTTCCCGAAGCGTCAAACATAAGCTCAAGGAGTAAACGCTTATTGTCGTTTGCAAGTAGCATCGCTGCTTTCGCGTGCTCCAATGCAAACTCCTCATCCCGTTTCAGCACAGTTTTCTGCCAGCAGAAAACTGTCAACTTCACATCACCATGAGTCGACAGCGGTTTTGCTCGACGTAAAGCAGACTGTCGTCGTAGTACATCACTGACACCCGACGTAATTATTTTTCTCCATTCACCGGAAATATTGAGAAGAATACTCGCCACGTTTGTCCGACCAGCCCGGTTACTGGTCGCCAAGATATCGATGATTTCTTTCAATAGTGGCGGCATGTTCTGCTTAAGCTGGAATGCCGCGTTAGGATTGACGAACCTTTCCATGAAATATCGATCTATCTCTGATCTATAACCGTACCATATTGTCCTCCCTTTAAAGTTTTTGACATATTG
>QHOF01000378.1:5294-5745 GCA_003219335.1 Verrucomicrobiota bacterium
CAAGCTCATCGTCTGTTCGGATCAGATCCGATTGAAACGCGCGCATTCGCTCCTCAACGAAATGCAAAAAAATCAGAGGATTGTCGAATATGTCAGCATAAACTCGTAAATCGTCGATTGACGCTGCCCATACGGGTTGCGTTCCAACGTCTACCCCCAGTGGTCTTAAGTGTTGCACCTGTGCTGCCAGTTCGGTGAAGGAGTCAAGTGTCACGGCACATATAGTGACATGCTCAAAGTTCCTCCTGGAAATGTGTCCAATTTCCTCATGGTTGCAGTCATACAGTGTAACGGTCTCCTCGCTTTCGAGGTATTGCAAGAATCGTTTCCCTTGCTCTGCTGGCTTCAGTACAAGATTTCTTAGAGACGCAATATACGCTGGAAAGTCTGTTGCGGGAGCACTGTACGTGAAAGCGCCTGCCCTAATTTCCAGGATGAACAGATGCTGATC
>QHOF01000379.1 GCA_003219335.1 Verrucomicrobiota bacterium
ACTTCCATCGGCACCCAATCGATGGGCGCGCCTTTGGATTTGGATTCCATCGCATGGTCACGGAAGATCGTCGGCGAAATACCGACTTCCCCCGAAATCACCATGTCAGCCATCGCCCGTCCCGAGACTGAGTGCAGAATGATGTCCTGCGCTTTCAGCTTCTTAACGAACTCTTCGCCTTTATGCTTGAGCATAGAACCGATGGTCCGGGTTCCGGTGTCGCTGGTGGCGAATGCGATTTTCCCCTTGAGCTCTGGCTTCATGAGATCCGCGTAATTCTTTGGAACCGCGGAGGCCGGTATCATGTTCGCGTTGTAACCTACTCCCATGTAAGTCTCGCGATCGATGGCCCAGTAGAAAAGGCCGCGGTCGGCCTTCTCTTTGGCGTTTGACGGGTATTTTGCCAGCGAAGGGGAAACATAAGGGGTGAGCATCTTGTTCTCACGCATGTATCTTAAAACCGGCAAAGTGGTTTCAATCGCATCGGCCAGGAAATGCTTGGCCTCGGCCTCGGCGATGATCCTGGTCATGAGATCGACGCTGGTGCCGCGGTAGGGCTCTATCCTGACGCCGGGATACTTCGCCTCGAACCCTTTAGCGAGCTCTTTGTAAGAGCTTCCGGCCAGAGACGTGTACCAGACGACTTTGCCTTCGGCTTTGGCGCCCGCGATCAAGCGCTGCTCGCGGTCCAGACCGGTATAGGCAGCCAGCTCCGCGAGAGCGGTTGGCTTCTGGGCTTGCGCCCAGCCAATGGTTTCGAGTTGGAGAAGCACTAAGAAGAAGATCGTCAAAAACTTAGTTGTCTTTGACCTGATGGCATTCATAAACTTCCTCATCGTTATCTTTGCTTGATAATTTGCCGCAGATTGAGAGCTGGCTAGGTAACCCGAAAAAAGAGCCGAGCGATAATCCTTATGAGCTAGTTCCTCACCACGTTCGTTGACTTCTGTCTTACACGGCTATACTTTTATGGTCAGATGCTGCCCCATTTTCGATCCGATCATTGCTCCACTTTCTGGCGGGGCGACTTACCTCATCTGCACCGTTCTTGTTTTTTCCTACATTTTGTTCGACGTGCTGCATCTTGATGGGTCGGATTTTCCATTGCAACCGCACCCGCTTCAGAGGACAAGTATAGTTCATGGTTAGACTTTGAAAATAAGAGGAAGAGAGTTGCAAATGGAATCCCGCGAACCTAACACGAATCTCCCTTTGGGCAGCATTATCGATGGCGCTTCCCGCCGGCAGACAGTCGAAAAAACGACCGGTCGCGAATCAGGATCGAAACGCCGGCCATTGATGAAAAGCGAAAGGGACGACGACTCCCAATCGTCAGTCGGCAAGCCTCTGTTGCCACGCACCGCTACCTGCCCGCTGTGCGGACGTAGTGGAGCATCGCAACTCTTCTTGAATTACGATCGCGTGCACCGTCTGCCCGGAATCTTCGGACTCTATCGTTGCGGTGGCTGCGACGCGATTTTTATTCAACCTTGGCTCAGCGAGGCGGAGTTGGCGCGATACTACCCGGAACAGTATGGCAGGTTTCGTCATTCCCGATCATTAAACGAAAAAACCTACACGGGTTGGCAACGCTTTGTGTTGGAAAACTACTATGGTTATCCCGCACCCACTGATCATCATTCGTCGAGTCTCAAAAAAGTAGTGGCGCATCTCTTGTCGTTTATCACCGCCAAAGCTGTCATTCCTTACCGCGGAACGGGAAGGATCCTCGATGTCGGATGCGGCGGGGGCTCATATCTTCACCGGCTGAAACAATGGGGCTGGGACGCCTGTGGAGTGGAACCCAGCCAGATAGGTACGAAGCAGGCACAAAGTTTAGGGCTGACAGTCCGCCACGGAATGCTTGCGGACGCCCGTTTCGAAAGTGAATTCTTCGATGTCGTGCGACTCAGCAACGTTCTTGAACATATCCGTGATCCCATACCTACCTTCCAAGAGATCCAGCGAATTCTGAAATCCGATGGGCTCGTTTATCTCACCGTCCCCAATACGCGTAGTTTGGTCTTTTGGCTGTTTCAGGAAAACTGGTATGCCCTCGAAACACCGCGTCACGTGATTTCCTATTGCCCCAGGACGCTAGAGGCGCTTTGCCGGGCGACCGGCTTCGAAATCGCTCGCCTCACTTTCGCTTCCGGTCCCTTCAACTTTGTCAGAAGCGTGAGATATTTTTTTGAGGAGAGGGGAAAACACTGGCCCAACTGGTTGCGTCGGATTCGTTGGGACCAGAGCAAATTCATTCGACGGGTGTTGAAGCCGTGTTTTCTAATAATCGATGGTTCGGGCTACGGCGACTTCCTGCACGCGACACTCCGAAAGAAAACTGCCCGTGATTATTGACTCAACTAGGTTCAATTTGACGGCACCATTCCTTGGACACTTGGCCAAGCCAAATAGTCATGGAACAGGCGCGGGCGCAACGGTTCGGATCACCTGATCGTCTTGCAAGCCGTCCGACGGCGTCCGAAGTCGCTCCCTTTCGCTCAAGCCATCCATAACCTCGACGGTGGTTCCGTAGTTCTTCCGAGCTGGGCGACTTGGAACCGCACTGTCGGCTCCGACTGTGCCGACGCGCGGTGCTCCCGAGCGAACGATCAGCGCGCTCACGGGAATAATAAGCGGCGGGTTCGACGCTCAGGCCGGGGGTAACCGCGGTCACAAAACTTCGCGGCAGGTTGACGAAGATCCGCAAACTGTCCGTATGCGCCATCCGGAAAAGCAGCAGCCGTTAGCTCCGGACAGCCAAATATCTTTTAGTCAACGCCCTTGATCATTCTTTCGTCTGAAGTAGGATGATGGTCAGACTTTCGCCTTGGAAAGCTTCCTATGGCATCTGCGTACAGACGAACACGCGATGGCGACACCTGGCACTTTTGCTCTAACTGTTCTAATTGGCCAACAACAGATTTTGTCGAGCAGCGGCTGCCTCCGAGTACCGGGAAATGTGCAACGAGTGCACATGTAAGCGGCGTCAAGGAAAGTGCGATTAACAGGCTGCTGAAAAAGCCTCATAGGCTTAGCCGATTGCCCTGAGCATGTCGAAGGGTGCGCTCAATCATCTCGCCTCTGAGATCTTTTTGAGCAGCCTGCCAACAAAGTGTTTTCCAGCAACCTACTAGACACGG
>QHOF01000380.1 GCA_003219335.1 Verrucomicrobiota bacterium
TTCGTTGCGGTGCCCTGGCCTACGTCGCTGGAAACTCCAGTAATCCAGGGTCTCATGCGCGTTGTGGCGCGCGTCGCCGCCGAAACGGCGATGCTGCTCGGAACTCCCGCGCAGGTCGAAGGCAATTTAATCCGCGTGAGCACCGGCCTCGTCGGCGTAAACGAAGCATGCAGCGGCATTCGTTCATTGCAGACTTCGCTGATGATCGGTCTGCTCTTTGGCGAATTGAAACGACTCTCGGTTTTGCGACGCGTGGCCCTCGTTGCGTGCGCCGTTGCCATCGCGCTGCAGTTTTTCTGGTCCGAATTGCCGCAACGGAAAACCTCTCCGCGGTCGGTCGCTGGCACGACATAGCTGGCTACAGCATCGTCGCACTCGTTTTCATCGGTACGATGGCGCTCGCGTACCTGCTCGGGAAATCACATCGTAATGCGGGCTTCCAGCCTGTACCGCCCGGCATGGCTTCCAGCCTGCCGATCTCGCAGACAAGATGTCTGCTCGAGGGGTCAGGCAAGATGCCTCAGTTACGTATCCGTTACCTAGCCGCCGCGCTTTGCTGGCTCTTGCTCGTCGAGGTCGGGACCGCTGCATGGTATCGCGCGCACGAACGCAATCTCGTTCGCGGCATCCCCTGGAGCGTACGCTGGCCCGAGCAGGCACCCAATTTCCATCAACTGAAGATTGACCAGGAAATTCGCGCCGTGCTCCGGTTCGATGACGGCAAGGGAGCAGCTTGGATGGTCACCTCGCCCGTAAATCGCTCGGAGCCCAATGCGATCTCCTGTCTGCTGTACGTCTTTCGCTGGAACCCGGGCAAAAACAGCGCACTTCTGGCGAACTTGCACCGGCCCGATGTTTGTTTGCCCGCAAGCGGTTGGATTAAGACGGCTGATGATGGCGTGCGCAGCTATCCGGTGAGCGGTTCGTTCGAATTGTCGTTTCGCCATTTCGAATTTCAGCGCACTTTCGAAGGCTCCGCACCGCAGATTGCGCACGCGTTTTATTGTTTGTCTGAAGACCGCGCTTCGAGTGGATCCATGTCACGCGCCGGCACAAATTCACGTGGAATGTTTGGAAGCAGCTCTGAATGGACACGGGCCGAACGTATCCGCACGGTGTTGGAAGGACGCCGTCATTTGGGACAACAAGTGATCGAAGCGCTGTTCGTCAGCAACGAGCCGTTCTCCGCGGCAGAGGCGGAATCGTATCTGCGCGATGTCATTCACAACGTCGTCGTATTGCGTCAACCAGGAAACAGGTAGCGGCGGTTCACCGAACGGCCCGCGGACGATTGAGGTTAATCGCCCCTACATCCGTAGCTATAAAAAATTTAAAAAAATCTTGCCATGGCAGCGTGAATTGTTACAAGGGGCGTAATTCTTCGAAACTTGGGAGAATACATGCGAAAATTTAAGCGATTTCCGCCGCGAGGTTTACGATTTCCTTTGCTCTTGATTTTAGCGGGCGCGGTGCTGCTGCTGGCTGCTTTAGCGCCAACCGCGAAGGCGGATCTGATAGTCTATTTTAATTTTGAAGATTCTTTTAATGGAGGCCCGCCAGATTTTACGTCTGATGTCATCGGTTTCCCGGATTTTAATCCCGGCGGCGGAGTCGTGCTTACAACGATCACGACCGATTATAACAGCAACGAGATGATCGCCGATCACCCCGGGACTGACCTGAACCGGTCTGCCGGTGACATAGACATCCCCCGAAACGGCAGTCCAGATGTGGATGTGGCACTCACCGACGCCGGCAATAATAACAACCGCCATTTCGACTTTAATGTTTTCTCGTCGCAAGGCTTCTATCAGGACATGACCTTGAGCTTCGCGGTCAAGAGCCAAACCGGTGGTTTCACTGACGTGACGGTTCAGTACAGCATTAACGGAGGGAGTACGTGGACCACTTTTGGCACGGCCACAATTCCAACCGACAGCACTCCACACGTCAACAGTTTTAGCGTCCCTGCCGGGGCTAACAACGCGCCAAACCTCGCGTTTCGATTCTTCTTCACCGGGGGAACGGGAACTAGCACGCATACTCAATATACCGCGTTTGATAACCTCCAGTTGACTGGTACGATCGTTCCCGAGCCCCCGACGGTTGCGGCCGGCCTGCTCGGTGTTCTTGGGCTCTGCTGGCATCAGCGGCGGCGATTGATTCGCTCCGTGCGCTTCTGGCGCACGTAGTTAATCCAGCTGTTTAACTTTAGCGGCAGGCGTATCGCGTGCGCAACGCGTCTAAATCATCGCAGCCGACAGGGCTACCTCTACAGTGCATTGCACACGCCCCTACGCCATAGTAAACGTCTCGCGTGCAAAAGCAGTCGTCTCGCGCGGTTGCAAAGAAGAATGAACCGGACCTGACTCCTCCGGAAGAAATCCGTGCGCGACGAATTCGGCTGTTCATTTTCTTTGGCGTGCTAGCGATTTGTGCGCTGAGTGTCGCACTCTACTTCGCTGCACCACCGGTCGGCGGAGCAATCAAGGCCTGGCAGTCACGCCGGCTCTCGCGTCAGGCGTTCGCTTTGATCGAGCAAGGAAAATGGAGCGAAGCGAATGCGAAAGCACGCGATGCCTACCTGTTGCGACCGACTGAAGCTGAATCCTGGCGTGCAATTGCGCGGCTGGCCTTTCGCACAAACCAATGGACACCGGCGCTGGAGTGGTGGAACAAAGTCGATGACGCAGACCGTCTCACGGTCGAGGACCGGCGCGACTATATCGCTGCTGCGCTCGCAGCCGGTGAGGTGACTCCGGCGGCAAAACAAGTGCAATTCCTGATGTCACAACGCGCACCGTCGGCCATCGATCTGGTGTGGGCCGGTCAAGTCGCTAGTCGTCAGAGCGATCCTGTTGTGGCACTCGATTATGCTCAAAGGGCGCTTGAGGATAAACGCGCAAAACCGTATGAAATTCTGGCCGCTGCTACGCTCGTTCTCTCTGTGACCGGTCCCGATTCGCGGCCATACGCCAACGCTTGGAAACAAATTGAAGATCTGGCGCGTGACCCAAAAAATCCGGGGTCGCTGGGGGCGCTGGTTCTTCTCGCAAACGAGCAGGCTGTGCCGCCGCAGCGCGCAATCGGCGGCAACACATCGCTTTCGCTCGAGAGCACCCCGGCACTATCTCCAACACCTGCAATACAAGAAGCCGCCTCCGCCGAGACTACGGCGGCCAAGGCGGCAGTCTTCTCGGAGCGCAGTAATCCGCAGCCGACACTGTCGGCAGGCGCGAGCTCTCAACCAACACCTGCAACACAATCTGGCGATACCGTGACTCTCAATTTGGCTGCCACTTCGCCATCAAATCCAGCCGGACGGACGATGAGCCTGAGGGAAGTGGCGGACGCTCTTGAAAATCATCCCGATGCCGGGCCTTATCACAAGCTCCTGGCGCTGGAAGTTCGTACGCGACAGGATCCAATCCTGATCGATCAATTCGTTGCGGATGCGATACAGCGCTTCGGAAACGGCGACGATGAGACGCTCGCAGCGCTCGCTGCGTGGCTGAACAAGATCGGCCGGGCCGCGAAAACATTGGAAGTGTTGCCGGAGACGCATGCGGTGCAGCGCCAGGACCTTTTCCTTCCATATTTGGATGCGCTTGGGGCGCTCCAACGCTGGAACGCCATCAAAGAGTTGCTCAGCAGCGAACGTTTTCCGATAGATCCAGTGCTCCAACATATGTATCTTGCCGTCGCCCAGACGCACCTCGGATCGGCAAGTGGAGCAACGAACGAATGGCAGCGCGCTCTGGAAGTCGCTAACACTCCGGAGAAGTTACTCGTGCTGGCAGGTTACGCCGAGCAGAATCATGCCAACGATGTCGCCGATCGCACTTACTCCGAGGCAATCAGACTCGCGCCCAAAAATCGCGGGGCGTACGACGGTCGTCTGCACGTTGCATTAGCGTCCGATCATACGGCTGAAGCTCAAACGATCGCGGCGGAGATTGTCAAAGCTTGGCCCGATGACGCAGAGGCGCGAAATCAAAATGACTATCTGCGATTATTGCTCGGTGCGTCGGGCGACGCGGCTGAAGCAGCGGAGCGACAAGCTCGAATTCTCGTCGCCCAGGAACCGTTTAACTGGTCCGCTCGGGCAACACTCGGACTGGCGCGACTCCGCCTGGGTCGAAACGCAGATGCCCTGGCGGTATTCCGTAAGGTGCGGGTGACTGGTACTGAACCGCCGGGCGTGCTCGCAGTGCGCGCAGCGATTCTGGCATTAAACGGCTACGAAGAAGGTGCGCGGGGCGATGCGCGTAATCTGGGAGCCGAACACCTCTTGCCTGAGGAACGTGCACTCATCGCCCCGTTACTGCCATAGGGCCTAAATCATTTTGTTCCGATTGTAGGCGTTTGACTCGTTCGCTCCCGCTCACTCGGCTTGCGGCCTGCCCGCCTATGTCGCTCGGGCCCACCAGCTCTGTTCTATGAACCCGGAAAGCATTCGGGGCTGACACATACGGCCTACAAATCGGCAACGCTTCAACTCTTTAACGCTTCAACCCTTCGGTGGCCGTCCGCCCGCTCGCGAAAGCCTTCGGAGTAGCCTCTTGACGCGCTGCAGCTTTACGCGAAGGCTGGTTGGCAAAGCCGGCAACTTTTCAACTTTTTAACTTCTGACAATTCTGTTTGCTTTCCGCCCCCATCTTTTGTCATTCTGATGAGACTATGCGCCTATTGCTCGAAATCCTGATTGTGATAGCCCTGGTGTACTTTGGCTGGAACACGCCGTTCAAA
>QHOF01000344.1 GCA_003219335.1 Verrucomicrobiota bacterium
TGTTGATCAGAATATCGACATGGCCGTTCCCGAGCTCGACGGCTCTTCTGGCCACTTCCCTCGCGCTCGACGCATTTTGAAGATCAGACGAAATAAAATCCGCTTTGCCTCCTGCCGCACGGATTTCCGCAACCGTCTTCTCGCCTCGCTCCACATGGCGGCCTACCACTACCACATGGATGCCAAGCTGAGAGAGTTTATTGGCTGCCGCCCGGCCAATCCCGCTCGTTCCTCCTGTAATAAGTGCTGTCGATGAATCCGTAGCCATTTGCATATCCTTTCAAAGTCGTTGCTGCCCGACCAGCTATTTCATGGCTTTTACGACGCTAAGCATCTTGCATTATCTCCGTCAGGAACCACGTTCGGCGCTCGCTCTCGTCGATCCAAACCTCGATCAGGCTCGCGGTCGCGACATCGTTATGACGGTCGCAAATTTCGTGTGTAGCGCGTAAGGACCGCGTCAGCTGCTGGTTGTCTTCGCACAGCTCGCCGATCATTTCCTGCGGACTCACGCTCTCTTTGTTGTTGTCTTTCAGCCGTTGGTTGCGCGCGATATCACTGATCGAACGGATCGTCGTTCCGCCGATCTTGCGCGCGCGCTCGGCGATCGTATCCGTTATGGCGAAGATCTGCGTGGCCTGCTCATCGAGCAGCAAGTGATAATCGCGGAAGTGCCGCCCGCTGATGTGCCAGTGAAAATTCTTCGTCTTCACGTACAGGGCGAACACGTCGGCGAGCAACCGACGTAAATTGCTCGAAATCTCCTCAACCGCATCCCCACTGAGATCGGTCGGCGTTCCTTTTGTATCCTTCTGTGTCATTGTTCTGTTCTCCTTTCAGGTTTTGGCTTCATTTAATGAAGCGTTATTTCTACGCACCCTTAGCAATCAGATGGAACAGTTCAGTCCTTCGCCAGCGCATGGGTTAGCAGTGCAGTGTCGGTGAAAGCACGCAGTCGTTGGAGATATCCCTCACGAACCGTCCAGACGTGGGCGAAGGGCACATCGACGGGCACGGCTGCTTTTCGGGTCTTTCCTTGGATGCGACCGAGCGCGACGACATTCTCGCCCGCGGAGATGAACTCTTCGGCGATGAAGCGAACGTCAAGAGCTCCATAGAAGCTGGTGAGAAACCGCTCGAGCACGTCCTGGAGGCCCTCGAAATGGCCGCAGCCGATGGGCATCCCCTCCGGCAAATCGTAGACGACATGCGGCGCTTGGAGACCTCGCAGCGCCTCTCGATGTCCTGGCACGGTAGCTTCGTAAAAAGCGCGAACACGCTTCTCGTTTTCCTCGGTATCGGCGGGGATGTTCGTGCTCATTGAGTTCTCCTTTCGGTATCGTTTTTGACTGCGTTGGTATTAGACACACGCCACCGATTCGCGAACGTTTACGTCGTAGCGCTCGGGCCGCGAGGCAATCGATGCGCGGCAATCGGATGTGAAATCCCCTTAACCAAGTATTCGACGCGGACCGCGCCGGGAAACGCAGCACTAATAGATTTGTAAGCGGCGTCCGTGACTAATATTTCGCCGGTGGCGGCCTTCCCCTGCAGCCGTGAGGCGATGTTGATGCTGTCACCAACCATCGTGTAATCATTGCAGCTTGTCGATCCCATGTTGGTCGCGAGCGCGGTCCCCGTCGCGATGCCGATGCCCACCCCCAGAGCAATACCACCGTCTAGCTTGGCGTTGATGTGGTCCACTCCCTCTTGTATGCGGAATGCCGCGCTGACAGCGCGGTGCACGTGATCATCATGCTTGATGGGAACGTTAAACAGCGCCATGATCGCATCGCCCAGCAGTTGGTCGACGATCCCGTGATGATCTCTGATGATCTCCGCGCTCGTCTTAAAAAACTGTTCCGTAATGGGCGCCAACCTTTCGATCCCCAATTCATGAGTAAGTCGAGTATAACCGCGACAGTCGGCGAAGAGCACTGTGACTTCGGAGAGACGGCCCGTCTCCCAGTGCAACTCTCACCGGTTGCAGAGATTCGGATTCGAAGCGCTGCGCCGTACGCCGCGGAGCCACCAGAACCACCCTGCGGGGCCGGTGAATGGCATCCCATCCGCCAGACAGTGGGGCGCCAGCGTCAATCCGGAAATTCCGTCGAATGAATTCATGACCTTCAATACTCTATAAATTCGTCGTCGGGATAACAGTAGAGCCAGCGTTCCCCTGGCTCCGCCGATGCGATCACCGGATGTTGGCTCGACCGCGCGTGCTTGGTGGCGTGCCGGTTCGGTGAGTCGTCGCAACAGCGGGTGCCGCCGCACTCTTGACACGTCCGTAGATGAGCCCAACGACTGCCGATCTTTACGCATTCTTCACACTCTCTGCGTTTCGAGCGCTTGACGGTTGTAATCGCCTCGATATGAGCGCAGGTTGCCTCTGCCATCGTTTTTTACCTCCTATTCGGACAGCACCTGATGGACAAAGGAGATCGCGATCGAACCCTCGCCCACTGCCGAAGCGACACGTTTGATATTGCCACCCCGGACATCGCCGACCGCGAACACTCCGGGCAGACTCGTTTCGAGAAGATGAGGGGCCCTGGCGGCCGGCCACTGCGCGGCGGCCAAATCATCCTGCGACAGATCCGGTCCCGTCTTGATGAAACCTTTGGCATCGAGCGCCACGCACCCACGGAGCCACTCTGTGCTGGGAACGGCACCGGTCATGACGAAAACGTGGCGGATGTCATGGGTCTCGATGCTCCCGGCCTGATCGTTCCGCCAGCGCACGCGTTCGAGATGATTGCTCCCTTCGAGGGCCACAATTTCGGTTTTGGTTCTTAGGTCAATAGCCGGATTCTGTTCGATGCGACGAACCAGATAGCGCGACATGGTTTCGGCGAGTCCCTTCGATCGCACCAGCATGTGCACGCGTTTCGCGGTCTGGGCCAGAAACACCGCGGCTTGGCCGGCCGAGTTACCTCCTCCCATCACAACGACCTCTTCACCGCGGCACAACTGCGCTTCCATAAATGTCGCGCCGTAGTACACCCCAACGCCTTTGAACTCCGATAAGTTTTCGATTGTCGGTACTCGGTACTCGGCGCCAGTAGCGATAATGATCGT
>QHOF01000354.1 GCA_003219335.1 Verrucomicrobiota bacterium
ATGTTTGAACCGATCCCCACGGATCATGCCAGATGAATGCAGCGAGGGTTCCGAGAACTAGCCCAATAACGAGACCGGAAAGCTCGACCTCGGCGTAGCGCCCGCTTGCGCTCACGACCATCGGCACGATCTCGCCGGAGGTTTTTTTCTCAGCGGCCATCACCGCTTGCTGAATCCGCTCCTGCTCTTCGTTTGTAAAGAACGTTTCTGCGTTCATTTTATTACCAGCTCCCTGAAGCTCCCCCGCCGCCAAATCCACCGCCACCTCCACTGAAGCCGCCTCCTCCGAACCCGCCGCCGCCAAATCCTCCTCCTCCGAAACCGCCGGGGAATATACCGCCTCCCCAACCGCCGCGTCGATACCGTGACCCACCGGTCCATCCCGACGAAGTAGCGGACATGGTACTGCCAATGGCTCCCAATACGGCACCAAGAATAAGCGCGACAACTAAAACTAAACCGATTCCGGCGGCACTTCCCAAGGTCGCCACTAAACCAGCAACAGCGCCGCCGAATGCCCCGCCGATGAGCCGCCGCTGCATCATGCCGATAAAGAGAGCAAGGATCGCAGTCAGCGTGAGCGCGGTCAATAAAGAGGGAACTCCCGTCCCATTGCTTCTAGTGCTGGTCCGCGATCGTTCGGGCAGGGGCTCCCCTTTGGTCACTTGCAGGATAGCGTTTACGCCGGCTTCGATCCCGCCGGAGTAATCGTTCTCGCGAAAGCGGGGCACGATGACTTCGTTAATGATGCGGTTCGCTATGGCGTCTGGCAAGACGCCTTCTAGACCGTAACCGACTTCAATGCGAAGCTTGTGCTCTTTTTGAGCGACGAGAAGAATCGCGCCGTTGTCAAAACCTTTTTGGCCTATCTTCCAATTCTCGGCGACTCTGATGCTGAAGTCCTCAAGCGGATCACCTTCGAGGCTGGGGATGGTCAGTACGGCGATCTGATGGCCGGTTTCTCTTTCAAAGCTAGACAGACGGTCTTCCAGTTCTCGTGCCTTGTCAGGCTGGATCATGCCTGCGTAGTCATTGATCCGTCCACGTAAAGGCGGAACGTCTAGCGCATACACGATCGATGACGTGAAAAGAAGCATAACGATGCCCGAAAAAACCGAGTGATCCCATCTAAACGTCATGCCGTATCGTCTCCGCGGTTCACGTGGCTAAGTTGCACTGACATCCATCTTTTCTAAAGAATCGATTGTCGCCTGAATCTCACTAAGGTAGTCGGCGAACAGAGAATTAAGTTCAGACTGAGTAAGCGTTAGGTCGCTGCGCTTCAGGTCGTAGACTTTTCTCATAGCATCTACACGGAGTTGCACTTGAGAGAGACCGGTCAGGATCTCTTCTGCCGACTGTGGCGCGGGCAGCTTTCTCAGATGAAGCAGCGCTCGGAAGAGAACCATGAACGAGCTTAATGACCTTATCAACAGGCGAGTTAGATCTTGTGGTGATTGAGTCCTTTCGATGTAAAGCTGACGCAACCTCAACATCTTTCCCTTCAACTCCTGTTCACACTGAAATCGCAGGTGTGTGAGTTGCAGTTGCAAGTCTCGCAGAAAATCCTGGCCGTAGAGCACCCGATATCTCTGTTTCATGTCCAAAAACTCTATCGGGAAAACATCAACCGACGAATTGACGTAGACAGGATCAATGAATAGTGGCGTGGCAATGCCATTGTCATGCCATTTTCCGAGATATCCGGAGCATTTCTTCAGCTGCTGCGGTGTCACCTCGCTCAATAGAATCAGGCAATTGATGTTCGATTTGCCTCTTACATAGTCATCTGAAGCGGCACTGCCGTACAGAACGACAGCGAGGACTGCATCACCATAGACTCCGCTTACGTCTTCTATAAATTGCCGAAGTATTTCTTCGAGATGATTATTCATGACACTGGCCTCACTTGTTCATCACGGCTGTCGTAAAAACAAAGTGAATTTATTGTTCACCACCCTCCGGAAGCGCCACCGCCGCCGAAATCACCGCCGCCTCCACTGAAACCTCCACCATCGCTGAATCCTCCGCTGCCGAAATCACCACCATAACTTCCCCCAGAACCACTCCCGTCAATAAAGGCACCGCCAGTCAAAACATCGCGTGGCCACCGTTCTCGGCGTGAGCCTTTGACACTCCTTGGGTTTCCCCAGACTGCCGCTGCGGAAAAATTCGCTAAAGCACCGACTATCGCACCCGCCAGTGAGACCGCAATCCAAAGTCCAGGGCCTGATGTTAGAGCACCTCCGATACCGATCGCGCCGGCGCTAATTGCTCCGCCGAACGCACCGCCAAGCGGCGTGCGTCGGCTGATACCGACAATTAGAGCGATCAAGGCTGCGAAAATGAACAGTCCGGCCGCTGGACGGTTTCCTTTTATCCTTGTCTTATCTTGCGAAGAATTGGGAAGAGCCTCGCCACGAGTGATTTTGAATATCGATTCGATGCCGGCTTCGATCCCGCCGGAGTAATCGTTCTCGCGAAAGCGGGGCACGATGATTTCGTTAATGATGCGGTTGGCTATAGCGTCTGGCAAGACGCCTTCTAGACCGTAACCGACTTCAATGCGGAGCTTGTGCTCTTTTTGAGCGACGAGAAGAATCGCGCCGTTGTCAAAACCCTTTTGGCCTATCTTCCAATTCTCGGCGACTCTGATGCTGAAGTCCTCAAGCGCGTCGCCTTTCAGGCTGGGAATCGTGAGGACAGCTACTTGATGCCCGGTATCTCGCTCAAAGTCGGACAAGCGACTTTCCAGTTCTCGTGCTTTGTCAGGCTGGATCATGCTTGCGTAGTCATTGATCCGTCCACGCAAGGGCGGAACTTCCAATGCCAACCCAAAAGAAAAGATTGTTGGGACGAGCAGGCCGACAAGCCCGGCAAAGAAGGACCGTGCTTTGTGCAGCTTCATCTGCTGCTTAGAACTTTACCTGCGGAGGCTTGGTGGCCGTTTCCTCGGCGCTAAAACTCTCACGCGCTTTCAGGCCGAGAATGTAATTGGCCGTCAGATTCGTGGGGAAATAACGAACGGCTTTGTTGTATTCAGCGACGCTCTCCACGTAGCGCTTGCGCGCAACGGCGATCCGATTTTCCGTACCTTCGAGCTGGGCTTGAAGATCGCGGTAATTCGCGTTGG
>QHOF01000025.1:0-2828 GCA_003219335.1 Verrucomicrobiota bacterium
AACGATTATAAAAATGAAAATGCCGGCCACGCCCATCCGGCCGATCCAGTCATTGAAATCTCTCAGCCATGGCTGGACCGGCAGGAATCTCATCGCCAGAAAAAGCGCGATGATGAACACAACGAGCGCAATGAGCCGTATGAGCGCACTTTTCTTCTCGTTCGTCATCGCACGAAATTATCGGGCTCGGGTAGCGCACGCGTCTTGCGTGCTGGCGAGCGCGTCCTCGCGTTCGCGAACGTTTCGAAAAGATTGTTTTGGTGGGACACCAAAACCAACACGCGAGACGCATGCGCTACCCAGAGGAGAACTCATTTACGCGCGCGCTCGTAAAGCCAGGTGAAAATCCTTTTCGCGCGCGGAGTCAGGCGCGTCTTGTTGTATTTGTCGCCCGCTTTGCGCGCGAGCTCGGCAAACGTCGGATAGGCATGGATTGTCGATGCGATCGTGCCGAGACCGACGCCGGCCTTCATCGCCAGCACAAACTCGTGCAATAAATCGCCGGCGTGCGGTGCGACAATCGTCGCGCCGAGAATTTTATCAGAACCTTTCGCGGTCAGAATCTTTGCGAAACCTGCTTCTTCGCTCTCCACGACCGCTCGATCGACATCTCCGAGTGGGATAACAAACAAATTGTATTCGACGTTTTTCTGCGTGGCTTCCTTTTCGCCGAGACCAACATGCGCCACTTCGGGATCGGTGTAAGTGCACCAGGGTACGACCGACCAATCGACTTTCTGCCGAAGAAATTGAAATGGCATCAGGATATTTCGAATTACCACGCGCGCGGTGTAATCGGCGGTGTGCGTGAACTTGAGTCGGTTCGCGATGTCGCCTGCCGCGTAAATATGCGGCTGCGAGGTTTGGAGATAATCATTCACCTCTACTCCGTTCGCAGTGTATTTCACACCCGCCGCTTCGAGATTCAGCGCCTTCATCATCGGGCAACGGCCGACCGCCAAGAGCAACGCCTGACCAGTAAATTGAACAGGTGAACCTTGCGCGGCGCCGGGCGGTTTGTAATTGCCTTTCAGCGTAATCCGCCCATCGCGCGTCGAGACGCGAGTCGCTTCCGTGCAATGCTGCACCGTGATTCCCTCCGCTTCGAACCGTTTCTGCATGAACTGTCCAACATCGATATCCTCCGGGCCGAGAATCTGCGGCACGTACTCGACGATCGTGATTTTCACTCCGAGCCGGCTGAGCGCTTGCCCAAGCTCGCAACCGATTGGTCCGCCGCCGAGCACAATCATGCTTTCAGGTTTTTCCTTCAGCTCGTCGAAAATCGTCTCGTTCGTGAAATAAGAGACGCCTTTGATGCCTTCGATTTTTGGAATGACCGCGCGGCTGCCGGTCGCGATCACGAAATTTTTCGCACGCAGCCTTCGACCCTCACCAGGCGCTGATGCGTCCGCCTCGGGTCGGGATCGCGACTGGGCGGAGCGCTGAGAGGATCGAGGTGAGGGTGATCCGCTAATCTCGATTTCGTGCGGCGAGATAAAATGCGCTTCACCGCGAAAAACATCCACGCCTAACGACTCAAAGCGTTCCTGCGAATCGTTCGGCGCGATCTTCGCGCGGCGTGCGCGCATGCGCTCAAAAATATTTTCGAAAGCGAACTGCGGATCTTGCCGATCCAGGCCCCACTTTTCGGACTCACGAATCTGCTGAATTAAACGCGCTGAAGAAATGAGCGCCTTGCTCGGCACGCAGCCGAAATTCAGGCAATCGCCCCCCATCAAATTGCGCTCGACCAGCGCGACGCGTCCGCCGAGCCCTGCCGTTCCGGCCGCCGTGACTAGGCCGGCGGTCCCGGCGCCGATTACGACGACGTTATAAACGCCTTCACCTTTTTTCATTGGGAGATGCTGGCAAGTTTGGAGGTGTGGATCGGCTCGATTATTCCGTTGCGAACTCATCGAGCAAAGGAATAAACATTATCGCAGCGTCATCCTATTGATTTGAATGTTTTGGATCCGAACATTTCTGAGTGAACTGAATGCCTGCCAGTGGGTTGGGGTTCTCGTAGCCCGGGTCGCAGGCGGTTTGCTGTTTTTTCTTTCCGGACGCGGCAAGCTTTTCGTACCGGAGCGGCGGAAACAGATGCGTGAAACATTGGTCGCAGCAAAGGTTCCGTTTCCCGATTTTAACGCCGTTTTCGTTTCGATAGTCGAATTCGTTTTTGGATTTCTGCTCGTCCTTGGCCTTGCGACGCCGCTCGCGTGCGTGATGCTCAGCTGCGTGATGATCGTGGCGATTGCCACCACCGCGATCCAAAACATCAAAGCAACGTCACCGCTCGCCTGGCTTTCAGAATTTTTATACGTTCCAGATGTGCTTTATCTGGTGATTCTTTTTTGGCTTTTTCTTTCAGGACCTGGGTGGCTCAGCATAGATCACTTGTACTCTCCCAAATTGGTCCCTAGCATTTCAAAGGTGAATTCGCTCGACGATCGCGGTCGCGTCGGTATTGCGCTGCTGGTTCTCCGTGTCACGGTATTTCTGGTCATGTTTGTCTGGACAATCGACAAATTCGTTCGCCCCGCTTATGCCGCTTCGGTTTACGAGCATTTCTATTCCTTGCAGGGGTTCGGCCCAGGCCTCATCTACGTCATCGGGCGGAGCTGGTGCTCCTGATCGGGTTTGCACCCAGGCTGATCTACGGCCTCGTGCTGTTGTTTCACGCGGTTTCGACGTTTTCGAGTTTCCGGCAGTACCCCCCCGTTCCAAGGTCCGAATATTCTCTTCTTTGCTGCGTGGCCGATGCTCGGGGCGTACTTTACTCTCTGCTGCCTGCGCGACCCGGCCACCCTTTTTAGGCTGTCTTC
>QHOF01000025.1:2849-14276 GCA_003219335.1 Verrucomicrobiota bacterium
CGCACTAAAAGACCGCACTCGACGCAAAGGAATAAAGCAGCGGCGAAATCATGCTCTATATTCTCAGGGATGAAACCTCATTGCGCTTCCCGCTCACTTAACGTTTCTCTCATCGCTCTGCTGGCGGTCGGGTTTGTCTGTTCGAGCACAGCGCGGGCGCGCGCACAGGAAACGTCGCTCGCCGGAAAACCTGCGCCCGGCTGGCAGCTGAAGGACTTGAATGGCAAGAGCGTGAAGTTTTCCGATTTTCGCCGCAAGGTTGTGATTCTGAATTTCTGGGCAACTTGGTGTGCTCCATGTCGTATCGAAATCCCGCACTTTGTGGAGCTGCAAAAGGAATACGCTGATAAGGGCTTTACAGTGATCGGCATTTCGCTGGACGACCAAGGTCCCGAAGCAGTGAAGAAGTTTGTCAAACAACTTGCCGTGGACTACCCGATTGTAATTGGAAACGAAAAAGTTACGGAGGCTTACGGTAGGATCGATGCCATTCCGGCTACCTTTGTGATTGATCGCCAGGGCCACATCGTGAGCCAGCACTTGGGCTACGACGACAAAGCAACTTTCGAAAAGGAAATTCAGTCGCTGCTTTAGCGTCGCTGCGATTCCCGCGATGAGTTATCTCCGATCGCTGAAACCCGAGGCGGGTCTGCTGCAAATATTCGAGGTTTTTCCCAGAGCCGCGCGGCCGTTGCTGGAATATCACGAAGTGCTCTTGCGTCGTGATTCGCCTTTCACTGCCGCTGAACGTGGGCTAATCGCCGCGTACGTCTCCAGCCTGAACAAATGCAACTACTGCTGTGCCGTTCATCCGCAAACGACCGTCGTGCCTGGGCTCGATGCGAAGACCGCCGCGAATCTGCTGGCGAATTTGCCGCCAGCGGAAACTACGAGATCAAATATGTTCCCTACAACTGGGGGTTGAACGATCAGGGACCGCACGGCCGCAATTACAGCCGCGCACAGCTGCTCCTGGACAAGCTCTTCAAGTGATCAAGTGCTCAGGGGTCCGCTGTCTCAGCGGATTCGGCGTCAGCACGCGAACTACCGGTGCGCTGAGGACAGCGCCCGCTACAGCCAAAATCCGGCACATTTGTCCACGTTTCGGGCTTTATGAAACGGTTAGCGTGATCCATTCCACGACGAGCGCACAATGAAAAGCGGTGCAGCAGCACCGCAGCCCAAGGCGTGGCCGTTGTTCCGCGCGTACACTACGCACTCGGCGTTTTGGAGCGCGGCGGTGCTCCGCCGCTTTTCGAGATCACGACCAGCGAGATTATGCAAAAAACGATATTCAGGTCAGGGCGACCTGAATCATTCGAAGAATGCTTCGTTATTCGGCCGCAGATCGATCTCCAGACTCCATGCGCTGCGATCTTGCTGAATGAGGTTCCAATACGAATCCGCGATCGCCTCTGGCTTTAGCAACGGTTCTTTTGCGGAAGGTTTGTATCTCTTGCGCACCTCTGGCGTGTCGATCACGCCATCGATGATGACGTGCGCCACGTGAATGCCTTTCGGCCACAGCTCGACTGCGAGCGATTGCGCCAGGCCGCGCACGGCGAATTTCGCGCTGCTGAATGAGACCGCGCCGCCACGCCCGCGCAATGATGAGGTCGCGCCGGTGAAAATGATCGCGCCGCTCTCGTTCTTGAGCATATCGGGCACCGCTTCGCGCGCGCAGTGGAATGCGCCTAGCACTGCGACGCGCCATGATTGTTCGAATTGATCCGGCGTGGTCTTCATCAAGCCTTCGCCAATTGAGCCGCTCGCGTGCGCGATAAGAATTTCCACCGGGCCGAGCTGCTGCCGCACCTCGCGAAATCCTGCGGTGACTTGTTTCCCGTCCGAAACGTCTGTGGGCACTGCCAGCGCATTGCTCCCAAGTTCAGCCGCGAATTTGCCAATGAATTGAGCGGACCGCGCGAACATTCCGACGGAGCATCCTTCGCCGGCGAGCATGCGCACCAGCGCTGCTCCCAAGCCGGGCCCGACTCCGGCGACAATCGCAACGCGTTTATCTTTTCTCGCAGGCATACGTTTCATGTTTCGCACGCGTGAGGAGGTTTAGCCGTGCACTTGCGAAAATCTGAAGTACGTTAGCGAGTAAATCCGCTACAGGGGCGGCGCGAAGGGACTCAGCAGGATCCAGACAACCCGTAAAGGTCACGGCCTGCTGCTCAATCTGCCGAGCGCGAGCGCGCCAAGCATCAAACCGAGATCGCGCAGGGCGATGTCGTAGTAACCCGGGATGGTCAACAGGTTAATGATGATCAGCAGCAGCCACGCGGCAACGATGTAAGCGAAAACTCGCGGCTTAAAAAGTACGCCGATCCCGGCGATGATCTCAATGATACCGACCAGGAGCATGAAGGCGTGACCGTGGCCGCCGAGAACGTTGTTTGCGACGGGCGACAGGTATTTGTCCCAGTCAACCAGCACATCGAAAAACTTATCCAGGCCGGCCAGGATCGGCGCGACGGTGAAGCCGATGCGGAGAATCCAAAATGCCTGCTCGGCGTGTCGATTTACTGCGCCGGGTAAGTTGTCAGTTGAGTTTGTCATAATTGGGTTTGGCGTTTCTCAGCCAAGCTGACTTGTTGGGATAAAATAGTCAACGATTATTTGGACTTATTTTTGGGCGCCGGTATAGTGGATCATGGTGACATCGCGATGGCGTGCACGGCTACTCGAAAGCACACGTGGCCAAGTATTGAATTTGCTTCGGGCGGGAAACCGAACAGTGAATGAGATCGCCGATGAGCTTCAGATCACAGATAATGCGGTCCGTGCGCACCTCGTCAGCCTCGAGCGTGACGATCTGGTACAACGAAAAGGTATGAAGCCGGGTGTGCGGCGACCGCATGTCAGCTATGGCATCACACCCGACGCAGAGCAGATGTTTGCTGCGGCTTATGGCACGCTCTTGAACAACTTCGTGGCGGTCGTCCGCAAGCGTCTTGGTGCCCGCGCCCTCCGTGCCGCTATGCGTCAGGTGGGACGCAGAATCGCTCGTGTCCGTCTGCCTCGAACGAAGGGAACAACCCGGACGCAAAGGATCAAAGCCGCCCTGGGCCTGCTCAAAGAGATCGGCGGGTCGGCAACAATCTGTAACAAGAATGGCAAGCTGCTCATCCGCGGCAACCGATGTCCGCTCGCTGCAGTTACGGCAGAGTATCCCGAGGCGTGCTTAATCGTCGAAGCGTTGCTTGCCGAAGGGATCGGGGTGCGGGTGAAAGAGCGCTGCGTGCATACCCCGCATCCATCTTGCCGATTTGAAATCGATTGAACTTTCGGGACTAAAACTATTCTGCGAGTTCCTCCGCCGATTGCGGCGCGCGCTCGGGAATCTCGCCGTTGGGTAATCGCCACTCGCGCTGCCTACGAAACGGCAATGCGAGGAGTTTCCCGAGCGTGAGCTCGTGTTCGTCGCGATATGCAGCCACACCAATCGTGACGGCATCCTGCGGCACGTCACGGCGCAGCGTGCGATGCAGTTTGTCCCACCAGCAAAAGATCGTGCCCCAGTTTGAGTTGGTCTCGCGCTGCACAATGGAATGATGAATGCCGTGCATGCGAGGCGTGACGATGATCAGATTCAAAATTCGTTCGAGCTTAATCGGCAACCGCCAGTTGGAATGATGAAAGAGTGTTTCAGCCTCAAACGTGATGAAGAACACGATCAGCATTATGGGCGCGATCCCGAAGACCGGGACCGCAAGCGAAAGAAAACCGATGGAAAAAATCATTTCGCCGAAATGGAATCGCGCCGCGGTGCTAACGTCCATGTCCAGATCGGTGTGATGCACGTTATGAAATCGCCAGAAGATCGGAACCATGTGATTGGCCCAATGCCACCACCAGTAGGCGTAATCCAAAAGCAGAAACGTGGCGATGACAGCGGCCCATCCCGGAAGCGCGAGCCAGTTTAACAAACCGATGTGTCGATCTCGTGCCCACATCGCTATCGCGAATGGGATTGGCAGCATGGCCAGGCGAACGACGGCGAAGCCGGGAATTGAGAGTACAAAATTGCGCACCAGCCGATGCAGCGCGTCGAAATGCTGACGGCGCAGCGGGAAGCACCGCTGTAGCAACAGCAGCGCAACGAATGCGCAAGCCAGCAGCGGACGTCCAACATAATCCATCAAGGGAATCTTTGGCATGACCGGGGGCATGGGCTTGTAAAAGGGCTTTAGCGTGCCCTCTTATTCCTATTCTTATTCATACTCTTGCTCTTCGAAGCCAGTATTGAATAGGAGTAAATATGAGCAAGAATAAGAGGGAAAACAGAGCGCGTTCGCGCTACCTCGTCAGGCTCTCACGCGCCGATGCGCCGGAACTTGAATGTTGTCTCTGTTTTTATGACTTGGCCATTCATTTCGAGCAGCGGATAGGCGAGAAAGTTGATTGGACCGCTTGCGGGTTCCGGATCCACCACCAAGTCGCGGCCCTTGGTCAATTCGAAACGATTTGCCGGATTATGACCGAAATAATAATCAGCCAGCTTCGGATTTTTCCACGCTTCGCTGATATCCACCGGCACCCAGCGTCCATTCGCCAGAAATTCCGCCCAGCAATGGTAGCCGTCGATGGTGCCTTCGTTTCTGTCGGCTGGAATGGTCGCGCCGATGGCAAAACGCGCTGGTATCCCAATGCTTCGCGCCAGGGCAATGAAATAGGCGTGGAAATCCGAGCAGTTGCCAGTTCGCACGTCGCAGGCGTATACGGCATCGCCGCGCCCCCAGCCAGTGCCTGATTTATCATAGCGCATTCGGCCGATGACGTGATCATAGAGCGCTTTCGCGCGTTCGAGATCGCTGGTTTTTCCAGCGGCCGCTTTCTGGGCAAGCGTCCTGAAAGTTTCGTTAACTGGCACCAGCCTTTCCGGACGCAGATAACGGGCAGCGTCGGTATTGCCGGCTGGGTAAGCGGCTTTTTCCCTGCGCACGACGCGGTATTTCACCTCGATCGCTTTACCGCTGTCGTCAGGCTGGGGATAGAGAACGCAGATGTCATTGCCGTAGTCGCGGTCGTGAACCTTTTCCCATTTCATCGGGATATTCAGTTCCTCTTCGGTGACGGTTTGAAAGGCATCGGTCTTTGCAAGCGGTATCCAGACACGGGCCTGGCCTTTGATCTCCGGCAGTTTAACTCGATACACGAACTCGAATTGATCCGTGCCCTTGACGATTCCCGGATTGTTAGCAGCACGAATCGCAGGCACGCTCGAAAGGAAAATGACGGGAACGGTCAGAAAACGGATAGCTCGGTTGAAAAGCGAATGAATACAGTGGCGAATTGAGAGCGCCGTCAGGCGCGACCTGTTTATAGCCTCGACCAAACACATAAATCCAAGCTCCGTAGGAGCGCCATGGAAGACGACGCGTCCTTTCATGCCGCTCCTGACGGAGCTTGGCGATTTGGAAAATGATCTTGCTACAAACATGTCGCGCCTGAACGGCGCTCCCACAGTCTAAGCGCCTGAAGTTTGGCTGGTTTAATTCTCGCCTATAAAAAGAGCCAATGTCCGAATGCGTCTGGGTTTGCTACGTAATCTATTCCATTAACTCGCCGGCACCTTATGCCACTTGCCGTTCTCTTCCTTCCAATTGTAAAGCGGCTTGCCATCGATCTTGTGAACCGACGTCTCGGTCACCTTCATTTTGCCGGGCTGCCCGGTCAGGAAGAAATCGATGTCGTAAGTCTTCCCGTCCGTTCCCTTCATGTCCACGCACGCGAAGTATTTCCCGCCGCCGAGATCCTGTAGCCGATCGTCATGGACTTTTATCAAGTCCAAATCCAGATCTTGCCCCTGGTAATTGACGTGGAATTTTCCGTCAGGACTTTTTTTAGTTTCGGTGTCGATGTGATTTTTGATTCCAGCGGAGATATCCGCGGTGCTGACCCGCTTTGCTTCCGCGCCCTTTTTTTCGTGGCCTCCGCCTTTCGTCGGATGCTCCGGATGTTCCTGGCCACGGACCGGCAGGGCTGGTGTGAAGAATAGGGCAAGAGCCGCCGCGATTATTAGCCGTGTGATCATATGAATTCCTCCATTCGTCTGCTCATGTTTAGTTAGATGTTTTTGATAGTTGTCTGATGGCGTCTCAACCACCGTGAGACGCGCTGCTGTTAGAGACGCCATCACGCAAGTGTTTTATTCCACACAAACTCAGAATTTTCCAGCAAATCCCGACGAACTCATGATTTGCCGCTCGAAAGCGATTGCAGAAAGATATCGGAATGCCGTTGGAGCTTTCGATCGTTGTTCCTGTCTGCGAGGAGGCGCCATTGGTGCGCCCATTTCTTCGGCATCTGCGCGAACGCGCTCCTGGCGCCGAAATTATCGTCGCCGATGGCGGGAGCACCGATGGCACGGCCGGGCTAGCCGCCGGTTTATGCGATCAGCTTATGGTAATCGACCGGAGTCGGGCCGTCCAAATGAACGCAGGGGCGCGCGCTGCCCACGGGGACGTGCTTTGGTTTGTTCATGTGGACGCCCAAGTTCCGGAAGGATGTTTGAATGAAATTGCACGCATAATGGATAATCGCAAAGTCGTGGGCGGCTACTTCCGGATTCTGCTCCCGCCAGGCTTCGTTTATCGATTGACCGACAGCTTTGCGCATTACGCAGGACTTCTGTTGCGAATGCGCTGTGGCGACCACGGAATTTTCTGCCGGCGAACCGTATTCGCTGATATCGGCGGCTTTCCGGAAGTTCCATTGATGGAGGATGTGGAATTTTTTCGCCGGCTTCTTCGCCGCGGTCGCGTCGTCCATAGCCATAAGCGAATTCTGGTAAATCCCCGTCGTTATGAGGCAATTGGATGCGCCCGTTTGACCCTGGCTTATGGATTTATCGCAAGCCTCTACGCTTTCGGCGTTCCCTTATCGGTGCTTGCCCGAATGCACCAACACATGTGTTGCACCGCGCACGAACCGAGGACATCGCCCGCGTAGCAGTTGGGAGCCAGTTACATGCTGAACTGCTTACGCGTGCGCGCGACTGGCATGCCTGATCCGAACCGTTTTGTGTAGGATTACAGATTAGGAGGAAAATATGAAAATCACGACTTTGATCGTCGCTCTGCTCGGGGCGGCAGCGTTAGCTGCGTTTGGGCAGGAAGAAACAGTCAAGGACATAGAGCACGGGGCGAAGAAGGCAGGAGAAAAGGTTAAGGAAGGCGTCGAGACCGCAGCCGAGAAAACCAAGGAGACCGCTGAAACAGTCGGAAAGAAAACCAAACAGGCCGCAGAAACGGTCGGAGAGAAAACCAAGGAAACAGCTGAAACCGTTGGAAAGAAGACCAAGGAAACTGTCGAAGGAACAGGCGAGGAAAGGACTGAGACTTCAAGGACGACGCACCGGAAATCGAAAAGTTCATCCAGGCGGACCAAGGCAGAAACCAGCAAGCAACAATCGACCAATCGGGAGGCCAACAAACCTACGCCGAGCCCTGGCGGTCGCTGAGCCTGAATCAGCCCAAGCGTACCGAGCAAACTTTTGCTCATCATCCTGTCATGTCCGCCACGGCGGATTCGTCCTGTGGCGAATTGAGCGAAGCGCCTGCCAAGCCGTAGTCCCGCGACGGCGGGGCGAAGGCTGGAAACATCTCTGGATTTCATTGCACGATCCTCTCACCAGATAATCAGAGATTCTTTTCCCGCGACTGCGGGATCAGAATGACAGCGAATGGTTTGGGATTTTGATCCTTCGGACTTGCTCAGGTTTACCAAGTGAGTCCTATTTGGCGCGATGAGCGGTTTGCGTCTGGGAGTGAACATCGATCATGTAGCGACATTGCGGCAGGCGCGTTATGCCACCATGCCGGAATCCAAAAACGCCGAGCCAGATCCACTTGTAGCGGCGCGAATGTGTGAGCGAGCCGGCGCGGGCGGGATTGTTGCCCATCTCCGCACAGATCGCCGCCATATTCAGGATCGCGACATTGAGCGCCTGCGACAGAACATCATGACCAAACTGAATTTGGAAATGGGCAATACCGCAGAAATCGTTGATGTCGCGCTGCGCATCGTGCCCGATGAAGTTTGTCTCGTTCCGGAAAAGCGTGAAGAAGTTACCACTGAGGGAGGGCTTGATGTTATTGCGCAACGCAAGGAACTGGAACCAACGATCAAGCGATTCCACCTCGCCGGGATTCGCGTTAGTCTGTTTATCGATCCTACCTTGGAGCAGGTCGATGCGGCAGCGGAGCTCGGCGTAGAAATGGTCGAGCTGCATACTGGAAAACTCGCGAATGCATTTACGGAAAAGATCCAAAAAGAAGAACTGGAACAACTGCGCGCGGCTGCCCGCGCCGCATCAGAATCACATCTCCAAGTCAACGCCGGCCACGGCATCAACTACAGAAATATCGCGCTCATCCGCGAGATTCCGTTTCTGACGGAACTCAACATCGGTCACTCTATCGTGTCGCGCACGATGTGGAGTGGGCTTGAGGCCGCGGTGAAAGAAATGCTTGCTGCGATGGCGAAGTATCCCGGATGAGTGCGCGCTCAATACAGATGAACTCGATTCGCCTCTCCCTTTTAAAAGGGGAGAGGATAAGGGTGAGGGGATCAGCAACCATTGCCCCGGGGAAAGCAGAACCCTCACCCTACCCTCTCCCTTGGCAAGAGAGAGGCGGAAACGATGACGCTGTTCACGTGCGGAAGCGCGATCAGAGTTCCAGATGAGCGTAATCGGTATCGGTGTTGATCTTGTCGAATGCGCGCGCATTCAGCGTTCCATCGATCGATTCGGAGATCGTTTTTTGCATCGCGTCTTCACTGGCGGCGAAATTGAATATTCGATGTCGATGAAATTTCCGGCGCGCCATTTGGCTGCGCGTTTCGCGGCAAAAGAAGCTGTTTCCAAAGCGTTCGGCACGGGTATTGGCAGAGCGATGGGTTGGCGCAACATTGACATCCGCAAAAAGGCGAGTGGCGAACCGTTCCTCGTTTTTTCCGGACCGGCGCAGGAGCTTGCTGCAAAGCGCGGGGTAACGTCTGTGCTTATCACACTCAGTCATACGGAGCATCACGCGATGGCATCTGTTGTCCTCGAAGCCGCAACCTCTCAGCCGGAATAATCAGCACACCTCCATTCCCTTTTTGAGTCCTTTGGTAAATAAGGCTTCCTTTCTCGCTTCGCGGCTGCGGCGACGACCTTCCGTCCGCATCGCCTTTGTCATCATCGCTCTCGCGGCAGCGGCTGCGATCGTGATTGGCGATTTCGTGCGCCGCGCCGCAGAGTGCAGGCTGCGCGAGGCGATTCTTGCAGAGCTTCAGCCGATCGCTTTGAAGAATTGTACGTTGAAGCGCTTCGGCAGCGCCAATGACGGCGGATACCTGATGTGCGAGAATCTGATTGAGCCGCTCGATGCAGCGTACTCGTATGGTGTTGGCAGGAACGACGACTGGGGGTGTGAAGTGTCGCGCCGGTATCACGTCCCGGTGCATCAATACGACTGTTTTGATCCTACACGGCCAACGTGCAACGGCGGCACGTTCGTGTTTCACAACGAATGCCTCGGCGGTCGGACCGGCCACAGCGGGCCGCGTTTCTTCGACACGCTGGGAAATCAGATCAAGAGAAACGGCGATACTGGCCGGCGCCTGATCATCAAGATGGACATCGAGGGCGCAGAATGGGATTCGCTCCTCGCAGCCCCCGACGAACTGCTGGCGTCCATTCCGCAGATCACGATGGAGATGCACGGCTTCAACGACCCGAAGATTGTCGAGGTGCTCCGGAACCTGAAGCGGAATTTCTATCTCGTGAACCTGCACTTCAATAACTGGTCGTGCACGCCGAAGGCCGCGCCGCTGCCCGCGTGGGCGTACCAGGTGCACTGGGTGAACAAGCGGATCGGTGTGCCCGATCCGGCGGCACCCTTTCCGGCGCCGATGAGCCCGCTCAACGCGCCCGACTCGCGGACATGGCCCGATTGTCAGTTGCGCACACCAAAGTTGGAGCGCTGAGCGTTCACTTCAGGAACTTCAAAGTGAGACACGAATATCACGAACTCGCACGAATTTTTAGGTACTTCAGGGTAGGGCGCGTCACTCCCTGCGCGCCGTTCGTTGCTCACACGAACCTCACTAATCCACACGAGCCTAGGTACAAGTTCCAGGCCAATTCGTGCAATTCGTGTCTGGCATCGTTCCGCTTTATAATTTCCGAAGCGGATGGTTTAAGTGCAGCGGGCGAGCCCGGCGGCTACGCCCCATCAGTCGCCGATTGGGAGATGGTTTCGAAGGCCAGTCGCACCGGTTGCGCGGCTTTACCCGGATAATTCAGGCGCTCAAATCCGATGACGCGACCTTTGCGATCCTTCATCAATACAACCTCGTTGCCTGTCTCCTCGCAGACATATTCTGCCCGCGTTGATTTCCGTCATTCCACCGTGGCTAGCTCGTGCACGGTATGGAGTTCCGCCTAGCCGACTCCGGTTTGGACGGTGCACCAGACCGCATAAATGCGGAACTTCGAACCCCTGCGATCACAAACAGCATTGAAAGTCGGCGCGCTTTCCGGCAATAAGGGCAGCCATGGAATCTTTTCGGCGGATCATGGATATCGTCGGCACCAGTGTAGATGGAGTGGGCGTGCTTATCGTTGTAGGCGGCGCGCTTCTTGCCACGTTGCGTCTCGCGTTTCGTCGCATACAGAACGCGGGTAGTTATTATTTGACTTACCGCCAGGATGTAGGCCGCGCGATCTTGCTCGGTTTGGAATTTCTCATCGCCGGCGACCTGATTCGGACTGTGGTTGTCGCGCCGACTCTGCAAAACGTGGTGGTCCTGGGATTGATCGTGCTCATCCGCACTTTTCTCAGTTTGTCGTTGCAACTGGAGATCGAGGGAAAATTGCCGTGGCGGACGGGAGGATCACGCTAGGAGTGACTAGATTTATCTGCTTTGGTAGCTTGGAGCCCGCCGTTCCTTGATTGACGCGTCGTCAATCGCTCGCTAGTCTCGGGAGCGTGCTTCGTTGCATTGCTCGCGTCATCACGATTTTTGCGCTTTGTTGCGCGATTGGATTGCATTGGATCGCGCTTCAATCGGTGGCGTGGACATCGATGATTGTCGATTATTCCAAACGCGCTTCGTTAAGCAAAGCCATCGCGCAGACGTTTGACGGTGCGCACCCGTGTTCGCTCTGTCATATCGTGAGCAAGGGCAAAGCGTGCGAAAAGAAATCGGACCTTCAACCGCTCACTCCTAAGATCGACATTATCTGCACAAAGCGCGCGATCACTCTGCTTCGGCCGTTCGTTCATTTCGAATATTCAGCGAGCGATTTTTCTTTCTCTGAAATCGGGCATTCGCCGCCCGTTCCTCCGCCGCGTTCGCTTCTGAGCTAGTTCGCGTTCGAGTCGGTGCGCCGTGCGAGTTCGGCTCAGTGAGCCGGGCCTATGGTCA
>QHOF01000025.1:14336-14848 GCA_003219335.1 Verrucomicrobiota bacterium
TGAAACATTTTGTTTTACTTTTTTCGATTGTCTGCCTCGTGTGTGAGCTCGGGGCCACGAGCCGGGCGTATGGCCACGGCTTCGCGGGCGCTCGATTTTTTCCAGCAACGCTTTCAACCGACGATCCTTTTGTCGCCGATGAACTTTCGCTTCCAACTGTTTCCAGCATCGTCACACCCGATGGAGGCGGCACGCGGGACACGGAGATTTTCTCCGATATCGCTCTGCGCATCACGCCGAAATGGGATATCGAGTTTGGCGAGACGTTCATCACGCTCAATCCTTCACAGGGCAAGGCCGTGAACGGCTTCGACAATCTCTCCATCGGCTCGAAATACGAGTTCTTTGAAAACGACGAACATGAAGCCGTAGTATCCCTCGGCCTCGGCGTAGATGTGGGCGGTACGGGAAGCAAGGAAATGGGAGCAGATACTTTCAGCACGTGGACGCCGGGGATTTTTTTCGGCAAAGGCTTTGGCGATTTGCCTACTGAGCTGCGTTTCTTGAAGCCG
>QHOF01000355.1 GCA_003219335.1 Verrucomicrobiota bacterium
GTGATCGCGCCGACTTCCAGATCCCAATCTGCGCCGTTGACGACACGCAGCTCGCCCAATCGATCGACAGCCGCAATATATTCTCGTAAATCTTTGTAGACTATGGATGTGTCTGTTCCCATATTAATTCTCCATCACAAGCGTCAGAGTTTTGGTCGCATCCAGTTCCTTGCCCACTCGCCTCCCTCACTCTAACGCTCTCTTCAAAATTCTTTTCGATTGTCTGTCGCCTCACCCCTACTCCTTACCTTTCACCTCTCATCTGATCACCTTATCCGCCCGTGCCAGCACGTTCGGCGGAATCGTCAGACCGATCTGCTTCGCCGCTTTAAGATTGATGACTAGGTCGATCTTATCGACCTGCTGCACCGGTAAGTCCTTGGGTTTAACACCAGTAAGAATACGCTGGACGTATTTTGCTGACAGGCGGCCAACTTCCTGGAAGCTGACGGCGTAGCCAGCGAGGCCTCCCTTGACGACGTGACTTAGGAAGTCGAACATAGTCGGTAACCTCTTGATCCTTGCCGTGTCGATGATCAGTTGAGCCTGGTTACTCGCGATCGCGTCCGACACCGCGAGGTAGGCATCCATTTCCCCCGCCTTAAGCGCTCGCACGCCCGCCTGAAGTTCCTCGACGGAAGCGATGTGCCGCTCGACGAACTGGATTCCCATCTGTTGCGCAGCTTCCCGCGCCAACTTGGAGGACTCGATGGCAGTGGGACGGTGGGGATCGTAGAATGTCACTACCCGGCGGAGTTTCGGGACGATCTCCTTCAGAATCTCCAGGCGCTTCGCGGTGAGATCGGTGGCCGGCTGGTAGACGCCTGTGAGTCTTCCCCCCGGTTTTGCGAAGCTGTCCACGAGCCCGAGAATAACCGGGTCGGTCCCAGCACAGAAAACGATGGGGATATCTGTCGTCGCCCGCCTTGCTGCTATGGTGCTGTTGGTGGATGTTGTATAAATCAGGCTGACTTTCTCTTGTTCGAAATTCTTCGCTGCCTCCTCCGCCACCTTCGCATCG
Organism: Verrucomicrobiota bacterium; assembly: GCA_003219335.1. Classification (GTDB taxonomy): domain Bacteria; phylum Verrucomicrobiota; class Verrucomicrobiia; order Chthoniobacterales; family UBA10450; genus Udaeobacter. The sequence continues at coordinate 1,022 of QHOF01000355.1, forward strand.
CCCTTCCAATCTTGGATTGCGAGAGTAAATTGTTTTCCCTCTTCAAGCCCCACTTGCTTCAGGCCGACCCGGAGCCCGTCAACGATCTCGTACCATGCTTCGCCCGGAAGGAGGACGCCGACACGGTAGACCTTTGGCTGCTGTGCCGTGGCCACAGCCCCACCAAAAATAAATGTGAGAACGATAGCGACAATCCCCACCCATTTTCGATTTTGGATCCTTCGGCGTGGCTCAGGACATGCTTTAGATTTCCGATTGTCGGAGGGAAACGCCGGAAGTCGGATCGAAAATGTTTTGGTCATGTTTTTGCCTCCCTGAGCCCAATCCAAAATCTAAAATCGAAAATCCAAAATTGTTTCACCGAATCACCTTGTCCGCCCGATACAGCACGGACTGCGGGATCGTCAGGCCGATCTGCTTGGCAGCTTTCAAATTGATGATGAACTCAAACTTTGTCGGCTGCTCGACGGGGAGATCAGCGGGCTTGCGGCCTTTGAGAATCTTATCGACATAGGTAGCGGCGCGTCGGTCCAGGTCGGTCACCGTCACGCCGTAGGACATAAGTCCCCCGGCTTCCACGTCTTCTCGATTGCGGTATATCGCCGGGAGCCGGCTCTTTACCGCGAGCTTTGCAGTCTGTGTTCGGTAAGGATTGGCGACAGGACCCGCCACCAAACTAAGGACTGCGTCAGCATGCCCCTCGCTTGCGGCTCGGAATGCGGTCTCAATATCCTTGGGACTCAGGACTTCCTGAAATTGAAGCTTCACTTTCAGCGCTGCTGCGGCGAGGTCAACTTCTTTTCCTATTTGCGAGGAGTATTTGGTCGAATCCCAAAGGACGGCCACACGGAAGAGCCTGGGAACAGTCTCATTGAGAAGCTCCAGCTGTTTGCCGCCTATCTCTGGTGCAAGCGTGGATAGTCCAGTGATGCTCCCACCTGGTTGGGCCAGGCTGGCGACGATCCCGTCAGCGACAGGATCTGGGTCGTTCGCCATGACAATGGGAATCGTGGAAGTTGCTTGCTTGGCGGCACGTGTTGCTGGTCCACCGCCTGTGACGATGACATCTACTTTAAGCCGCACCAGCTCGGCCGCCAGCACGGGGAGGCGATCGTATTTCACCTCCGCGTGCCGATACTCAATGAGGATGTTTTTTCCCTCTACGTATCCAAGCTCGCGCAGACCCCGACGAAATGCTTCGGTGCGAGGCAACTGACTAGTAGAGGACCCCGCCCCTAGCCACCCTATCCGCGGCATCTCCTTCGGCTGCTGCGCCTGAGCTGGAAAGCAAAGCGCAAAGAGCATGGCGCCAAGTAGAATTGCGGATTTGAGAGTGCGGAGTGCGGATTTTAGAACCTTTCGGGAATGAGACCCGATCCAAGGTTGTCTCCTCATGCGCTCTTTTCTTATCTCCGCCTGTTTCTTCCACTCCGCAATCCGCATTCCGAAATCCGAAATCACTTGATCACCTTATTCGCCCGCGCGAGCAGGTCGACTGGAATTGTCAGACCAATCTGTTTTGCCGCCTTGAGGTTGATGACAAACTCAAACTTTGTTGCCTGCTGCACCGGCAAATCGGCCGGTTTGGCGCCTTTCAAGATCTTGTCAACGTAAACAGCGGTGCGCCGATACAAGTCTTCGTAATCCGCCCCATAGGACATGAGGCCGCCCGCATCGACAAACTCTTTCTGTGGGTAAATAGCAGGCAGTCTGTGTTTGACGGCAAGCTCGACGATCCGCTTTCTTTCGGCGAAAAAGGGGTTACCAGTGGCGGTCATTATCGCGCCCACCTGCTTCCGCTTTGCCGTTTGAAAAGCGCTCTCTAAACCTTTGGCGTCGAGTTGAGCATCGATCTCCTCCAATTTTATCTTCAGGCCCAGAGCTGCAGGTCTGATCTCTTTCATTGTGGCTTCTCCTGCTGTGATCTCTTTCATTGTGGCTTCTCCTGCTGGGCCGCCGCCTCCCGACGGGCGCAAAAATCCAACTCGGACGAGCTTGGGGACTGCGTCGTAAAGTATCTCTAGCCTTTTGCTATTTAACTCGGGCACTAAACTCGACAGCCCGGTGACATTGCCTCCCGGCCGCCCGAGACTGGCAACCAGACCGAAGGCCACGGGGTCTCCAGCGTTCGCCATCACAATGGGGATAGTCGTAGTGGCGCTCTTGGCCGCCAACGCCGGTTGCCCCCCCGAAACCATAATTAGATCAACCTTCAGCCGAACCAAGTCCGCGGCAAGATCAGGAAGCCGATCAAATTTTCCCTCGGCGAATCGGTACTCGAAGGTGAAATTCTTTCCCTCGATCCAGCCGAGCTTGCGCATCTCCTGCCGGAACGCCTCCAAGAGGGGTGCGTTACCGGAAGCACTGCTATTATCCAGGAAACCTATGCGAAAGACTTTCGCCGGCTGCTGCGCCTCTGCCCGCGCCCCGCACACCGTGAGCGCGACGACGATTGCAAAGAGCCCGGCCCATTTTAGATTTTGGATTTTAGATTTTCGATTGTGGGAGGAAGAATCCAAGAATCGATTCCAAAAAGTTTTGTTCATGCAGGTTCTCCAATCCAAAATCGAAAATCGGCAATCGAAAATGTCATTT
>QHOF01000356.1 GCA_003219335.1 Verrucomicrobiota bacterium
GGATAGCATCAACAGGAGCGGCAACGAGAGATACCTTAATATGCCGGCGCGGCCCGGTGACATCATTATGGTGCCTGGCGGCGGCGAGGTTTTGGTTCAAGGATGGGTTGAAAAACCCGGCGCATACAAAATCAGTTCAGGGCTGACAATATTAGGAGCCGTGGCTGCGGCCGGAGGCCCACTGTTTCCTGCTGACACGAGTTCGGTGGAGCTAATACGAACTAATCATCAGGGACAGAAAACTTCATCTGTTGCGAATTTAAACGCTATCAAAGGCGGCGAACAACCCGATCTCCCGCTTCGAGAAGGTGATGTCATCGATATCTCATCTTCCAGTCCAAAGCTGGTCGCCTACGGCATTTATCGGTTTTTCACAACCATCATGCACATCGGGGCCAGTGTCCCTATTATTAGATAATAAGGAGGGACCCATGAAGGAGATTTCTCCACACCGCGCGCGGGCCACCATGCTTCTGGAGGATGCGGACTTGGTATCAGAGCCGCGTTTGATCGAATCCGATGAAGCTCCCAGTTTGCGTGATTATTGGCAAATTGTGAGAAAGCACAAATGGAAAATCCTGGCCTGCTTTCTTGCCGCTGTCGTCATTACCGCCATCATTGTGTTTTCGATGACGCCGATTTACACGGCCACGGCGACACTTTTGATCGAGCGTAAAGCTCCTCAGGTAGTCAAAATCCAACAGGTTCTTTCGGAATCCATCGAAGCGGATGAGCGTAGCTACTACGAAAGCCAATACGAAATGCTGAAAAGCCGGAGCTTGGCCGCTGAAGTCATTAAGGGGCAAGGGCTCGACAGAAATCCGCAATTTACAGGCCAGGCTCGACACAAAAATTTTGCTGCGGAACTGTGGTCCAGGGCTACAGCATGGCTGAATAGTTTGTCTTCTCAGCCCGTCACCGCGAATGCACCCGATGTCTACGGGATAAATTCACAACTCATCGATGCCTATCAAGGTATGGTAGAAATTGAACCTCTCAAGCGAAGCCGGCTCGTGAGAATTAGTATCAGCTCTGCTGACCCTGTGCTCGCCGCCAGTGTAGCCAATGCTCATGCGATTGCTTATGTCCGCCAGGGACTGAAGCTGGGATCGCAGGCCAATGAGGAAGCGCGGAAATTTCTGGAAACAAAGTTGGCAGAGCTAAAGGACAGAGTGCAAAAATCCGAAGAGGCATTAAACCACTTCCGTCGCGCGAAAGGCATCATCTCCCTTAACGACAAAGAAAATATCGTCGTCGATCGTTTGGCAGATCTCAATAAACGCCTTACGGAAGCGGAAGCCGAGCGAATCGGCCTCGAAGCCCAGGCACGTCTTATCAAAAGACGTGATTACGATTCTTTGCCCGCCGTCATCAGCAACTCTCTCATTCAGAGCCTTAGAGCGCAGGTTGTGCAGTTGGAATCGGAGCACGCCAAGCTCGCTGCTCAATTTTTGCCTGGGTATCCCCGGCTGGCACAGGTTAAAGCGCAACTGCAAGAGACTCGATCAAAGCTTGCTCAACAAATCAGGAGCGTTGTCGAAGGGATTAATTCAGCTTATCTCGCTGCCGCAGGAAAAGAACGAGCGCTGAAACTTCAGATGGACAAACAGAAATCTGATGCCTTAGCTCTTAAGGATGCGTCTGTGGAGTATGCAATTTTGGCTCGAGAGACAAACACCAACAGCCAACTGTACGATGGCGTATTGGAACGCTTTAAGGAAATTAATGTCGCAGGAGAAATCCCTGCTTCTAATATTTCCATCCTCGATCGGGCGGAAATTCCACGACAACCTTCTCAGCCACAGAAAAGGCGTAATCTGATGCTCGGTGCTCTCCTGGGATTGATGGGGGGCTTAGGTTTGGCTTTGCTCTTAGAGCACCTTAATAACACTTTGAGGACGCCCGACGAGGTCGAACGCTACCTTCGGCTCCCCAACCTCGCCATCGTGCCGGACTTCTACAGATTGCCGAATCACCGCAATGGCCAGAAATCGCTTATCCATTATGACAAGTATAACAAGGTGAAGTTTGACAATAAACTGTGTCTGCCATCAAAAAAATCCTCGCTTTCCGACCGGCGGATTTCAGTGGTCACCGAATCTTATCGAAAACTGCGCGCGGCGATTTTTCTTTCTCGCCCAGAGGCACCGCCTAAGACAATTCTCTTTACCAGCGGTACAGCCAGTGAAGGCAAAACGATCACTGTCGCGAACACCGCAATTATGTTCGCACGGCTCGGGAATCGGGTCCTTTTGATGGATGCGGATCTACGTCGCCCCACCTGTCACAAAGCCTTAAAAGTGCAAGGCGCCACAGGTTTGGCTGATTATCTAGCGGGCCAAGAAGAGCTGGACAAAGTGATTAAATTAACATCGATCCCGAATCTATGGATTTTAAATGGCGGCTCGGTTCCGCCAAGTCCTACAGAACTCATCGGCTCCAAAAAAATGCAGGACACATTGGCTCTCCTCAAAGAATCGTACGACTTCATTTTCATTGACTCGCCTCCCATCATGCCGGTGAGCGATGCGGTTGTGTTATCGACCCTAACGGACGGGATGATCTTTGTCGTGCGCGGCCAGAACACACCGAAGCATATCGTTAGAGAAGCCATCTCCCAATTGGGCAACAACCGGTCAAAGATTTTGGGGGTTGTGCTTAATCGCGTAGATGTCCGGAGCGCGGAGTACCGGGATTATTACCGATACTACAATCCGGAATTTTATTACCCGTCCGCGAGGCTGACGTGAGCAATTCTGCTGGAGGCAAGCAGATGCGATATTTGATTACCGGCGGGGCGGGTTTTATCGGCTCACATCTCGCGGAAAAGCTTTTGCGCGATGGCCACAATGTCACGATTTTCGACGACCTTTGCACAGGGTCCATCCACAACATCGAGCATCTAAAAAATAGACCTGGCTTTCGATACATCATTGACACAATTTTCAACCGTCCCCTCCTGGCGGAGCTGATCGACGACTGTGATGCTGTTTTTCATCTCGCTGCTTCTGTGGGTGTGAGACTAATAGTGGAAAGCCCCGTCCGCACGATCGAGACCAATGTCAAGGGAACCGAGTGCGTATTGGAGTTCGCCAACAAAAAGAAAAAGAAAGTCCTCATTGCCAGCACTTCCGAGG
>QHOF01000026.1:0-5890 GCA_003219335.1 Verrucomicrobiota bacterium
GACCCGCAGTGGCCGGTTATCCGAATCTTTCAATTCCAGTAGGCATTCGCGATAATGGAAGGCCGGCTGGTATGCTGATGTACAGCACTTTCCTGCATGAACCGCAGCTAATCGGCTTCGGCTACGCGTTGGAGCAGGCGTTAAATGTGCGACAGCAGCCGCAGTTCCTCGGCGCCGTCCTGCCGATCCCGAACGGCGGATTTTGCACCGGCCATCACAATCATGGCCAACCGCATCTGCCGCACGGCAAGATCTTCTAAGATCGTGAAGTTTCAGTCTTGAGCACGCGTGCAGAATGACGATTCTGCTCGCGTGACAATTTTCATCGGCTGCGGGTTTGCGGCGAAGTCGGCCGTCAAACGGACGTTCCGTCCGCGTAAGATTAAGCACTATACGTTGAACGAACGATCAATGGCGGTATTGCGTCAGTGCCGCAATCGTATTACACTGTGTAAATGAAAACATTGACCGTAAAGCTGCCCGACGCCCTTTTTTTTGAGATCGCGGGCCAGGCGCGCGCCCGCAACATTTCCAAATCGGATGTTGTACGTGAGCGGCTCGCTGGACATGGTGTGCGTCCCGCGGCAAAGCGAGGTCGCACCTCGCTTTGGGATCGGATGAAGGATTTGGTGATCGATTCCGATACGCTGCCACGCAATCTCTCGTCCGACAAAAAACATCTGAAGCGATATGGCCAGAACCGTGCTCATCGATAGCGGTTCCATTGTGGCGGTGCTGCATAAGCGCGATCAACATCATGCGTGGGCGCGGGCGCACTTCGAAGCTTTTGTCGAACCCTGCACGACCTGCGAAGCGGCTTTATCTGAGAGCTTTTTCCTCTTGGAGCGGGCGCGGCAAGGCGAGGAAGCGCTCTGCGCGTTGTTGGAACGCAAAGTTATTTTACTTGGGTTTTCCATGGCGGATCAACTCACCGAGACACTGCAGCTGCTTCGGCGCTACGATGATATTCCGATGAGCCTGGCTGATGCGTGTTTAGTAAGAATGACGGAACTCATTCCCGACGCCGTCGTGTTCACTACGGACAGCGACTTCGCGACTTACCGGAAACATGGCCGCCAAATTATTCCTCTGATCACGCCATATTAAGTGCAGCCAAAAGAAATCGGCTCACTGCATTTCAATGATCGCCTTTCGCTAATCACAAATCACAATTTTGAATGACGATTTTTCTCGGCTGCGGGTTTGCGGCGAAATATCGCGAAGGCGGCGGAAATTTTTCTGTGCCGCTGCAATGGATGCTCGGGCTGCGGCGACTGAAACTAGATGCGATCTGGCTCGAGTTGCTGCCGGCTAGCGGAGACGTGTCAGCCGACGAGGCCAGGATCAAAAATTTCCAACGGCAATTGCGCGCGCACGGATTGGCCGGCCGCTACTGTTTGCTTTACCAAAAATCCGCATCCGGCGCGCATGATTTGGATTCGATGCGCTGCATCGGAATTTCGAAACGCGAGTTCCTTGAGCGCCTCGGTGGACCGAATGTTCTGCTCAATCTCGCGTATTCGATTCATCCGCCGCTGCTGTTGAAGTTCGAGCAGCGAACTTTTTGTGATCTCGATCCGAGCGAAATCTTTTATTGGATGACGCAGATGGAAATAGGCCAGTCGTACCATCACGAATTCTGGACCATCGGGCTCAATACTCACGGGGACGATTGTCAGCTGCCGCGTTTGGCAACTGTAGCCGCTTCGCTGGGCGAAGCGCGGGACTTAAAGTCTCCAATTGACCCGGATCTCGCTTCCCACAGGGACGCGGCTACAGAGGGGCGACCGAACTGGAAAACTTTTTATCCGCTAGTGGACACGGAATTATTCCTGCCACGACCTCGGTCGCGCGCGGCGAAATTCACGACCGTCGGGCAATGGTATTGGGGTGGGGCCGTGGAAGTCGCCGGCGAATTTCCCGATCTCTCCAAAAAATTTGCGTTCGAACCGTACCTCAATCTCCCAGCCCGCGTGCCAAAGGCGCAGTTCGAGCTCGCGATGAATATAGCTGCAACGGACCCGGAAAGAGAACGACTGCGCCGGCTCGGCTGGAAAATTGTCGATCCGCACCGCGTGGCGCGCACGCCGAGGGCTTATCGCCGTTATCTGGCGAGCGCGCTCGCTGAATTCACTGCGATCAAGGGCGTTGACGTGGCATGGCGCACTGGCTGGGTCAGCGATCGCGCAGCGGCTTTTCTTGCGCTGGGTCGCCCCGTGATTACCGAAGACACCGGCGCGCAAAGTTATCTTCCTGCGAAGAACGGATTCCGTTTTGTCCAAGACGCTACTGAGGCGGAAGCCGCTGTGAGAGAAGTGCTGCACGACTGGTCGGCGCTATCAAAGCAGGCGCGCGAGACGGCAGTAGAAGTTTTCGACTCGGCCAAAAATCTTCGAAACATTTTGAATCTTTAAGAATTTTGGTCCCGGCAGACGAGACGTCCGCAGGCCTTACAGCAAAGATGGCCATGCTACAAAAAGCCGCTCGATTTGGCGTTGCAAAACGAATTTCGGGTGATACTCGTTGTCCCGTTATGGCTGATTTAATGAAAGCTGCGGAGCTGAAAGACCGCATGAAAAAAATCCCGGAATGGGAACTGGAAAAGAACCACATCGAACGCACTTTTGAATTCGATGATTTTGTCGATGCAATCGATTTCGTAGATAGAGTGGCCGAAGTGGCCGAGGAAGAAGAGCATCACCCCGACATTGATATTCGTTACAACAAAGTCCGTCTGCTCCTCTCAACGCACAGCAAAGGCGGCTTGACCGAGCTGGATTTTGGTCTGGCCGAACGAATCGATACTCTGGAAGAGTAGGTAGGGACGCCGCGCTGCGGCGTCCGGTCGGCGCAGCGCGCCAACCCTACCCGGGTTTCGGCAGACGGCCTTCGTCGGCATCGATAAATTGGAACGCCGTCTGAATATCCGATCTGTCCGCCCGGCGGTTTACAATTTCCGAAACTTCGTCGTTCCACCCGCGTTTGCGCATGAATTCGTTCCAAACGTAAATGTCGTCTTCGTTCGGCCTGCGCCCGTTATCGAAGCACCATTGCAAAATTTTGTCGTCGGTGCTGCCCTGTTTCACGCGCTCGACTAGCTGATTGTAATTCACTCGCAGGAACTTCACGCATTTTTCATCGAAACCTTTCCCGAGATTCGCGTGGTAGTCCGAAGGCAACTCGCCCTTGGCGTGCAACCGGATTTTGTCGAGCATCCGGCCAAAATGAAAAAGGCCGCCCACTTTCTCTGACGGACTGCGAAGAGGGATCTGGGCCACACAAAAATCTGGGCTTTTTCTCACGTGGTTCAAGGGCACGAAAATATTTAGCGATTTAGCGATTCAGTGATTTAGTGATTTCAATCCGTTAAATCACTCACTCGTTAAATCGTTAAATTGCTTCGATGGATCGGATCGTTGGAATCGAAACCGAATACGGCTGTCTTCTGAGCGAAGACGAACCGCACGTGAATTCCGAGCTTTGGCCGGCAAAGGTAAAAAATTATCTGTTCCGAAAGGCCGATGCCGGCACGATCGATTTGCATTACCGCGATTATGAGGAACCGCCGGGCAACGGCGGGTTTCTGCTCAACGGCGGGCGACTCTACCTCGACATGGGCCACATCGAGTACGCGTCGCCGGAGTGTCTGCATCTGCACGACCTTGTGACCTATGAGCTGGCAGGCGACGACCTACTGCAATCAGCGCTCATCGCGCTCGGCGCGGAGGACCGTGTCTCGTTTATCAAGAACAATGTGGACCATCACACCGGAGCCACGTTCGGCTGCCACGAGAATTATCTGATGAAACGGGAGGCGCAGTTCACGCCGCCGATCCTCGGCACGCTGCTGACCTTTTTGGCGACGCGTCAGATCTTTACAGGCGCCGGGCGCGTCGGTCAGTCGAACCCGCTGGCTTTCGATTTCGAGCCGCCACAACTGGAGGGCCAGGTCAATTTCCAGCTCAGTCAGCGCGCCGATCACATCGTGAACGACATTTATCAGTGGGTGCAATTCAATCGCGCCATCATCAACGCGCGCGACGAGCCGCTGGCCGATTACCGGAAATATCGCCGGCTGCATTTGCTCATTGGCGACTCGAACATGAGCCCGTACGCCACTGCGCTGAAAATCGGAACGACCGCCTGCGTTCTATCGTTGCTGGAGGAAGGCCGTTTGGCGCGCAACCTTGTCCTGGCCGATGCGGTACAGAGCACGCGCGACATTTCTCGCGATCCCGCTGAGCGATGGATCGTCCGGCTCGAGAACGGCAAGACCATCAGCGCGATCGATGTGCAATGGGAGTTTCATCATCTGGCGCAGAAGCATCTTCGGAACAGCAACGCAGAAACCAACTGGTTACTGGAAAACTGGGGATTCGTTCTCGAAGCAATCCCACACAATCGCCAGGCGCTTATTGGTGGCGTTGACTGGATCACAAAGAAATGGTTGCTGGAAACATTCGTCGAATCCGAGGGACTGAGCTGGGACGATCCGTGGCTGCAAAGTATCGACCTGGAATATCACAACATCGACCCGCGCCGCGGCTTGTTCTTTAGCGTCACACCAGACAAACGAATTGCGGAATGGAACAACAACGTCCGACGCCCGAGCGCGACGCAAGTTCCCCCGGCGAACACCCGTGCATCAGGCCGCGCGCGGGCAGTTGCCTTTTTCCAGTCCCGCGCCTGCGGGATCCCCTATGTGATCAACTGGGACTCCATCGCCTGCGACAGCCGCGATTTTCTCGTCATGGGCAATCCATTCGAGACATACAACGACGAAGTAGAACGTTTTCTCTCAAAGCCGCGCCTGTCTGGCAACCATGACGAGCCCCAAGCCATCCCATAAGTGTTGTAGCCACGCCCCTGTGGGGCGTTGAGATCGCTCAGCTCCACACCGATCCACGATTTCCGTTCACCGAACTGCTTTGGGCAAAATTCGTTGCATTGTGCGAAGATTTGCCCGCGAATCGCGCTAATCCACGCGAATCAAAGAGGAGAGCCTTGTTCAAGCGATCCTAATCTCGGCGGCTGTTAAACCGCCGCTCCTTTGGCTCTATCATTAGCGTTTATTCGCGTCATTCGCGGGCTAAACGTTTTGGGTTGCGGCGGAGCCGCTCCGCGCTTCTGGTGATTTGCTGCTTGGCAAGTTTTGAAGGTTGCCAATGCTCACCACACACGGCTAGGTTTAGCGCATGAAGGCGGTGCTGACGTTTCAGGAAATGAAAACAAAATATCCAGGCGAGTGGCTGCTAATCGGCGACCCCGAATTGGACGCTTCGCTTCATGCGAAATCGGGCAAGGTGCTGGCTCATTCGTGTTCGCGCGGCGAGATTTACCGCAAATTAGCTCACGTGGCAGGGAAACGCGTTAGCATTGAGTATGTGGGAGAAATTCCCACCGATCTGGCGGTTGCACTTTGAAAAAAGGCACTGTTCGCCGACTCGAGAGAGTTGGAAATCTTCTTGCGATGCGGGCGGCTGTGACTGGTCCCAACGGAGACGTTCTTGTGCTGAAACTACTCGTGGATACCGGAGCCAGCTATACGATCGTTCCTGTGGAAGCCGTCGAGCGAATCGGATGCGATACCGTTCATCCAATCAGCACGGTTCGTATTGTGTCCGCGAATGGGGTTATTGTCTCGCCGATGGTTAAAGTTGTGCGGTTCAGTCGCCTCGGCAGGCAGTTTCGAAATGTTTCGGTCGTTGCGCATACCTTGCCATCAGGAACGTTTGTTGATGGGCTTCTGGGGATTGATCTGCTGAATCGCCTCGGCACCGTTCTTGATCTGGAACGAGGGACGATTCACTCACGACGTTGAGCATTCACCGCACTCCTGATCGTCTCTGGTTTTGCAAGGCTTTCTGTTGAGTGCGAGGTTTTGCGCAAT
>QHOF01000026.1:5900-17314 GCA_003219335.1 Verrucomicrobiota bacterium
CGCAAATCCACTCTAAGTGCGTTCATGGCGCTGATCTTTTTAGCGTTTTTCGGAACGCTCGGGGTGAGTGACGAGATGTTTCCCCAAAATTACGACTGGCGCTATCGGGTGATTTCCAATTTGCTGTCGCCACGGGACAATCCCGGGCACTATTGGTTGCCGGCTTGCGGGACCATTTTGGCTGCGGTGCTGATGCTGCCATTTGCTGGATATTTGCGCCGCAATTTGGAGATTGCCTCGCCGCGCGCCGCTCGCGTAAGTGGCGGAGCTTTGATAGCTGGAATCGTCGCGCTCATTTGCGCCTGCCTCGTTGTGCCGCAACACGTGCACGATGTGTTAGGAATCCGGCGCCTGCATGAATTGATCGCGCGTTCGGCCGCGGGATTCATGGCGATCGGCATGCTAGCTGCATGTTGGTGCGCATGGAAAGGCTTCAGGAAAAACTTGCTGGATGGGCGCTTGTTCTGGACTTGGTCCTTAGTGACGCTGCTGCCGCTGGCTGGGATTTTCCTTAGCGAATGTTTGTTGGTCGCTACGCGATTAAACCCTGCGTGGGCGATGCCGATCCGTAGTGTTCTGCGACATTCCGTCGTCTGGCATCTCGGATTTTGGGAGTGGTCGGGTTCCGCAGCAGTATTCGTATTTCTTTGCGCGGCGGTCTTTTTAATGCCGGCCGCGAACGGGCTTGGAAGACCGCGGCGAGATCACTGCAATCTTTGCAGTGAAGAGATGCCGTAATTTTCTTGAAGCGCGGGTGCTTCGGCGGCGACTTGGGTCGCATCAAGCTCGATTTGTTTCGGATCTTCTTCGGTCTCGATTTTGATGAAGCCTTCGACTGGATGTTTCACGGCTTCGGCCAGATCGTCTAACGATTTAACTTCTTTGCCGTTCACCTTCGTCACCGTGAGATACGCGAGATCATCGTAGCCAATTGTGTTGTTGGCGGGGAGTACCTGGCTGAGAATCACGATGCGCCGATTCCTTTCGGGAAAAAGCTCGGATTGAAAATGGTCGAAATAGACGAAACGCTGCGGCGCTTCACGTTGCCAGTTCGCTCCCCATTCCTTGAGATATTGGCGGGATAGCTCCTGGAAAATCAGGCCGCCAACGACGTAATAGCGCGGCGCCTGATCGAGATAATACGGCGGACTCACGTAATCTTTCGCGTCGCGATGTTCCAGAGTCAGATTGAGCTGCATCGGTTTGCCGCTGCGTTGAATGTGCAAAGGGACAACATCGCCCGCGTACGCGTGTGCTGTCAGCAGATTGGTGAACTCGATCTTGCCGTAAAGCGGATCCACGTAGTTGCCGTTCTCGTCAAGTTCATGGTTCCCAATTCCCGTGACGATGTCGCCAACCTGGAGCCCGGCTTTCATCGCCGGCGTGCCCGGCTCGACGTTCGTGACGTAAACGCCGCCTTTGCCTTTTTCGCCCGCGTAATCACGCAACTGCGGATCGCGCGTCGGGAAAAATGAAAAGCCGCCCGAGGGAAAACCACGGTAATCCTGGGTGTCGGCTTCCTTTAAAAAATGGGTGATGATTGGCGCCGGGATGGCGTCGAGCAGTTGCGAGCGCGAATCGTACCGCAGCAGCAATCCTGCGAGCTTGTTGTTCTTGACGAGCGGCACGGTGTAGCTGTTCTCGCGATACTGCATCGGGATGCTGATCCGGTAGGTGAGGAACTGCCCAATGTCGATCGGGTAAGGCGTCATTTGCACCGTTGTCACCAGACCTTCCGTTGCCAGCAGAGCGCCGGTCGGTTCCAATTGCCACGCGGCGAGCCGGTCGCCCACTACCGTGTCGGATGTGATTTCGAGCGGCTTAATACCGTCGAGGAAACTTTTTTCAGTTGGTTCGAGCAGCGCCAGGTTCGCTTCGTAATCGATCACACGAACGTTCGCTGCCGTTTTCTCGCCGGACTCCGCGCGTTCGAGCTCGACGTAATTTTGGTTTGCAACCAGGTCCGCAGTGACAAGGACGCGCCCCTTGGGCAAAACCGCGCCGAGCGCGCGCTTTGAGAACGGCGCTTTCTTTTGCCAGGGTCGAAAATAATCATACGACAGGCCGGTCACATTTACACGCACGAGCGCTAGTTGTTTCTGCTTGGCTGCCGCGGACGCAACTGTCGATTCCTTTTTTGCGAGCGCCCCAGTGGCTGCCACTAAAGCGATACTGAAAGCAACGAAAGATTGTCTCAACATTTTCACCGTTCTATCGGCCTGCGCTGGCCAGGCCTGACGCTGGCTTTTCCTCTAGGTTTTGCTCTTGCAGGACGTTGTAACGCGTCTTGATGCGTTCGCGCGCGGCTGCCACTTTATCGCGATCGAGCACCAGCGGTGGTCCCTCGCCGATCATCCGAATGACGATCCGCTCCGGCGCCTTGGCAAGAGCATCCGACAATTCGTCGAGTGTCCGAATTTTTTTGCCGTTGATTTCATCCACGATCTCGCCGCGGTACGGCGCGAGATACGAGTTGATTGGGTCCGGCAAAATGTTGCTCAGCACAATGACGTCGGGATGCTGCAAATAAATTTGCTCCAGAATGAAATATTCGAAGAAATGTCGCAGGCGCAGATCGGTGAGCCGGTAAGCTTCCAGCATGTCCAAGCTTAAGGGTTGAAACAGCAAACCGCCGTAAAGGACGTAACGCGGTCGCACATCGTAGCTATGACCTTGAAGCGAGTACGGCCAGGGCTTGTATAACTTGATTGTCACCGCCATCGACTGTTTGTCCCGCAAAATATCGAACTTGACCGAATCGCCCCTGAACTTTCGCTCGACGACCTCCTCGAACTGCGCGCGTTCGCCGTCCAGCTCCACGTTTGCGTCGCTGGCGATGGGATGACCGTCGATCGCAAGCAGGACGTCGCCCGGCCGAAGAATCCCATCCGAAGGTCCGGCCGCGATCACAGAGCTCACCAGCACGCCGCGATCGTCATCCTGTAATCCGAGAAATCTTCTCTGCGCGGGATTTTGCAATTTCGCGTAGGTGATCGCTAGATCGGGGTATTCGTCGTAATGCCCATTGCTGATGTCCTTCAAAAACCGATTGATCACTGGCGTGGGGATCATGTAGGCCACGCCCTGGGCGACGTCGCCGCTGTAACCTTGAAAGGCGACTCCGACGACTTTGGCGTCCTGCATGACCGGGCCGCCGCTGTTGCCCGGGTTGATCTGCGCGCTGATCTGGATCGCCAGATGCTGATCGACTGACGAATGCGTGTAGAGCTGGAAATCAATTCGCGACACGATCCCGGTTGTGACCGACATCCGTTCGCCACCAATTGGATAACCATACGCCGACACAGTGGATTCCAGCGCCGGAATGCCGCCAAATTTTAGTGGCACCATGTTTTTGAAAAAATCCGGCGCCGGCATAGTGATGAGTGCCAGATCGCAATCATTCGCGATGAATTGCACCTTGGCAGGGTATTTGTTGGGATCGCCGTCGCGCTCCACGGTGATATACCGGGTGTTGGCAACCACGTGCGCGTTGGTCAGAATGCGATTGCCGCTGATGACAAACCCGGCCCCGACGCCGCGCTCAAGCGCGCCTGCGTTCCACGGCGCCCTGTAATCAGGGTCCACCGCCGTGGCTGTGATTCGGACAAGACTTTTCTGGATCGGCCCGTTTGGCTTTGGCGGCGCAATCGGCACGGGAACTGGAACGACTGCCTGCCCGGGCGGAGTCGATCGCGATGCGCCCGGCTGCTGGCCTGGAACTTGCGGCTCAACAGGAGGCGGGGCCGGCGTGCTTTCCTGCGCGTACGCGACTGACGCAAGCAGCAAAGCAGCGTAACCGATGACAAAAATGCGCTTCATTTGGCGGAAAGGCTCGAAACTTAAGCAGCCTGCTCGAAAATCAAGATTCGGATTTCAATTCGCAATTGGCCTTTCGCGACATACTGACACGCCAGATACGCGGCGCGTTCAAATCTGCTGGCGTAACACAGGCATCCTGCCTGGTCTGCGAACGAGCAGGCTCGCCACGGGACGAGTTCGTCCGAATGGCGAACTGGGAAGCGTGCTCGACCTGTCAGGTTCGCCACGGCGAATCCGTCCCGTGGCGGCTGGAAGCCTAAGTTACTGCAGCTTCGCAGCTCTGCGCAATCCGTGGATATTATGCGCGATTGAGAACCGATTTGAGCACTTTTTCTGCTTCGAAGAATTCGCGGGCAAGGTCATAAGCCGCGCGTGAATGTTTCGCGTAATCGCGGTTAATTGCTTTCACTGCGTCTGCGATCTCATCGAGTAATTGAAACGATAGCAGTCCTGCTTTTCCGCCATAAAGTTTAGTGAATCCGGTTTCCTGGGTGATGACCGGCCGGCCTGCGGCCAGGTAACACGCGCTGCGATCGCTGAACCAGCCGGTGTTGAGTCGGACATATTGGTCTTTCGCGACGGTGTACTCGCCTTTAGAGCGCTGGATGTAATCGCGATACAGCCAGTAATCGACGCTCATTTGCAGTGGGCAGCGTAGGCGCCAGCCGTTTCGCTCAAATTTCTTGCGCGTCGCGGCGTGTTCAATGTTCGTCGCCATTTCAAATGTTTCGCCGGCTTTTTTCGGCGCGGAAATGAAACGCAGAAATTCACGCGACTTGCTCCAGAGATATTTCCGTCCGCGCCAGGTGATATCTTTCAACCCGCTCGTGGACCAGTTTGCCACTGTCGTGAACACTGCGGCACGCGGCGGAGAACTTTTCGTTTTCCAGAAATCGGTGACCACCGGCTGTCGCGTAGGCAGCCAGTTGAATCCGTGCGTCGGCACGGGAAAACTTTTCGTCCCCACATTTTCGCCAAACGTAAAAAGCGCGCGATGCCGTCGCAGATATTCGATTGTCGAGGTCACTCCCTTGTCGATCTTGATTTGCTCAACGCTGGGATCGCTCTCGATGTAAAGAATGCGATCGGAAACCAGTAAATCGTCGTTAAACTCCTGCGCACCGCAAACGTTCAGGATCGCGTCAGCCTCGCGATAGAGTTGCCGGATCTTTTTTAGCGACAGACCGGCAGTGGGATTGCCCGGCAAATAGCGCGCGCAAAACGCCCAGCGATTTTTGAAATCAAAGTCGCGCGCCAGCAGCGTAAGAACTTTCGCCGCGTAATCGAACTCGTCGGTGACTTCGAATGTTTCCGGGTTGTACGGAAGGCGGGCCGAGTCTTCGATGTAATAAACGTCGTGTCCGAGCCGTTGCAGACCGACGATGTAATGGATGTGCTGCCAGATCACGCCCGCGATCGGCATCGAGCCCATGAAGCCCATGACGACGATCCGCTTGCGTTTCATTTCATTAGTGAGGCGAAGATTTAGGCGCCGACGGCGCATTTGTTTGCCAACGCGTTGAAGACAACGCGTTCCACCCTCGAAGGTGGATCGGCTTCTCCGAAGACGATGCTGAAAGGCGGCTCATAGCCGTCTTACCAGAACCGCTGGATTTCCGGCGACGACCGTGTTCGGTCCAACGCTCTTCGTAACCACTGATCCGGCGGCTACGACCGAGTTTTCGCCGATCGTGACGCCTTTCAAAATTACGGCGTTCATGCCGATCCAGACGTTGTCACAGATTTTCACCGGACCAGTTTTTAATTTGGGACGGGACGGCCGATTTTTGAAATAGGGCGCCAGAGCTTGGGCGTCGATGAGGCGTTGCGCCGGCTCGAGCGGATGGAAATCGGAGTCGGCGATTCCGACGTTCCATGAAACAAGGCAATACGATCCGATCTCGATTTTTTCCTCCGCCATGATGAGTGCGCCGTTGAGCAGTGTGAAATCACCGATCGTGCACTGGCCATTCTCGCCGATGGAAAATGAACAACCGGCGTAACACGAAACATGTTTGCCGATGACGACGGCGCGCGGCTTTTTGCTGCGAAGCTTCCGGAAAATTTGAGCGCTCTCGCAATAAAATCCCTCGCTAAACTCAACGTTCGGTGGAATGGGGTCCGGCCACCAATCGCCTTCGACATGTCGGTCTTCTCTAACGTTGCTCATGATTTCGCGTGCTCCACGTTCAGTGCATCGCAAGCGGCGCAGCAGCGCCGCACTCCAAAACGTGGCCGTGGTTGAAAGCGCGGAATGCTCGCTTGCGTCTTAGAGTGCGGCGGTGCTCCGCCGCTTTTATAACGATGCTAACCACAAAGAACGTCAAAAGCACGTCACGTCGGAAATTTTCCTGATGCATAAAGTTTCGCGTAAATGCCACCGCGCGCGATGAGCTCCGCGCCGCGACCTTGTTCGACGGTGCGTCCATGATCGAACACGATGATTTGATCGAGGTTATGAATGGTTCCCAGCCGATGCGTGGCGATCAAGGTCGTCCGGCCGCGCATTAATTCCCTGATCGTTTCCATGATGGCAGATTCGGTGCCCGGATCGAGCGCCGAAGTAGGTTCGTCAAGCAACAGGATGGGCGCATTTTTCAGAAACGCGCGCGCAATTCCGATGCGCTGCCGTTGACCGACGCTCAGATGTCCACCGCGTTCGCCCACAGGACTGGCGTACCCCTGAGGCATCTGCCGAATAAATTCATCGGCCTGCGCGCGTCGCGCTGCTTCAATGAGTTGTTCGTCAGTCGCACCCGGGCGGCCATAAGCGATATTTTCGCGTACCGTCGTGGAAAAGAGGAGAGTGTCTTGCAACACGATCGCGATCTGCGCCCGCAAAGATTTTTTTGTGATCTCGCGCACGTCACGGCCATCGAGCATCACTGAACCGGTCGTCGGATCGTAAAAACGCGGCACCAGACTGAGCAATGTGCTTTTGCCGGCGCCGGTGCTGCCTGCCAGCCCAACAATTTGATTCGGTTCGATGCGGAGATTGATGTCCCATAGCACATATCGATCTTTCGCGTAGCCGAAACTAACCGAGCGAAAATCGATCGCGCCTTTGGCCGATGAAATTGCAACGGCATTTGGAGAGTCGCGCACGTCGTCCTGCCGGTCCAACACTTCAAAGCAGCGTTTGGCGCCCGCGGTGGCGCCTTCCATTGCCCACGTCGTATAGGTGAGCGACTCCAGTGGTTGATACAGCATCAGCAGGTACGCGCTGAACACGAGAAGCGAACCGAGTGTGAGCGTGCCGGCGAGCACGTGCAATGTTCCCACGTAATACATCGCCGCCGTGCCGACTACCATCAGCGTGCTGATCACCAGCGCGCTGTTCACATTCGTTAACGTCAGCCGCAGATTTGCCTGCAAACTCTGGCGCGCTTGCTGATAAAATTGTCGGACCTCGAAATCTTCGCGCCCGAAGGCGTGCACCATGCGGATCGAGCTCAGTCCCTCCTGCGCTTGCGCGAGCACGGCACTTTCGTGTTCCTGAATCGAGGTCGATTCGCGACGAATCCGGCGCGCGAAAAAATAAATCGCGGCGACGATCAGCGGCACGATCGCCAGCGAAAGCAGCGTCAACACCCAGTCGAGCCTTACCATGACTACGAACGTGCCGAGCAGCGTAATTACTGACGCGAAAATGTTGGTGAATCCCTTGTTGTAGATCGTTTGGATCGACTGCGAGTCGTAGGCGACGCGAAAACTGGAATCGACCGATCGCCGGGCATCGTGATACCTGAGCGAGAGCGACTGCAAATATGCGTAGAGGTCGGTGCGCAGTTTCAGTAGCGCTTGCAGCCCGACTTTTACGAACAGATAATTCGTGATCCAGTTCATGATTCCCCATAGAAATTGAAGGAGGACAAGCGCGAGACAGAGGAGGGGGACCCACGTGCCCCAGTCCCCGCGCGCAGCGGGAGCCGGTCGAAGAAAATCGTCCACAATTATCTTAAACGGCCACGGTTTGAGCAAGTTCAGGGCAACAGCGACCAGCGATAGAAACAATCCCAGAATCGTTTGTCCCCAGAACGGCTGATAGTAACGAAGGACGCGCCGGTAGATCGACATGTGGAATTTTTGGATTGCGGATTGCGGATTTTAGACTGAACTAGGGCGAATTCATTCGGCTCGACATCGGAAGATTCTTCGACGGAGGCTGGCCTGAGCGTAGTCGAAGGCCTCGGAATGACAATATGCATCATCTACTTGAAACGTGGTTTAACTGGGTGCTCACCGGAGGTTATGCCGGCATCGTGGTGCTCATGGCGATGGAGAGCTCGATTTTCCCCGTCCCAAGCGAGATCGTTATTCCGCCGGCCGCGTTCCTCGCCGCACAAGGCAAGCTCAGTTTTTGGGGCGTGGTGCTGGCAGGCACAGTGGGATCATATCTGGGGGCGGCCATCACGTATTGGGCATCGCGATTAATTGGCCGGCCGCTGATTGTAAAGTATGGCCATTACGTGCTGCTAACTCCAAAAAAACTGGAGAGCGCCGAACATTTTCTTGCTCGCTACGAAGCCGGCGGAGTCTTTTTTGCGCGATTGCTGCCGGTTGTCCGCCATCTGATCTCGATTCCCGCAGGAATCGTTCGCATGAATTTCGGAGTATTCAGTGTCGTCACCATCGCCGGCTCGGCGCTCTGGTGCTGGATATTGGCCTATCTTGGCGACAAAGCATATCGCGTCGAGCCTCAACTTCTCACGAGTCCCGAAGCGCTCGAACATTTCATCCGTCAGCAATCGCGAGGGATTCTTCTTGTGATCGCGCTGTTCGCCGCGCTGTACATGTTGGCTCTGCGACTGATGAAGCCACGCTCACGCGAGTAGGCTGTGCAAAACAACGAGCGACGGCTTGGGCACCCGTCGGATGTAAACGCGGAGGCTCGGAAGCCGTCGTGCCTTGCTTCGTAAAATGCAGGATTCGTGTTTGAAAATTGAACAAAAGTGTCGCTCAACGGTCACTTCTAAAGTGGGTAAGGAGTGAACAACCAGTCTGTGACCATGGATGACATATTCACAACGACGGATGGCATCGTAGCTGCTCACAGCACAAACGGGCATCACATGAGAAGGAATCGTCAAATCTTAAGGCCGCGCACTCGGCTTTCGCTGGGTGACCTTATCCTTGCGGTCGGTTCCTGCACCCAAAGCAGCAGAGAAATGGTCGCAGCGGTCGCGGACCTTCTGGCTAGCGGCCAGGTCCGCGTGCACGATAACGGGCGCTTCCTGCGCGCCCGCGTCTGCTAAAATCTAAGGCTGGCTTTCTTTTCTCTACTGCGGTAGAGTCCGCTGTCTCAGCGGATTCATCGCCGCGCGAACCCCGGGTGCGCTGAGGACAGCGCACGCTACAGCACTTCTAGGCAAAGAGAAAGCCGCGGCAAGACAAAACGCTTTTCGCATAAGCCGCTCGGTTTTATGTTCCGAGCGTGATCGACCGTTATTCCCGGCCGGAGATGAGCAAAATCTGGTCGGACCAACGCAAGTTTGAAATCTGGCTGGAGATTGAAGTCCTCGCCTGCGAGGCGATGGCTGAGCTTTGCCAGATTCCAAAAGAAGACGCTGCGGAAATTCGAAAACGCGCGCGCTTTTCGATTCCAAGAATTCTGGAAATTGAAAAACGAACGAATCACGATGTCATTGCTTTTCTGGAAAACGTCGCCGAATCAGTCGGACCGGCGTCGCGCTGGATTCATCAAGGGCTGACCTCATCGGATATTTTAGATACGACACTCGCGGTTCAACTAAACGAGTCGTGTAGAATTCTGCTCGATGATCTCCAGGCGCTCCGCGACGCGATCGCGCAGCAGGCACGCCGATACAAGATGACGCCGATGATTGGGCGCAGCCACGGCGTGCACGCCGAGCCAATCACGTTCGGGCTAAAGCTCGCCCTCATGTATGAGGAGTTCGGGCGCGCGGAAGAACGGCTCACGCAGACGCGCGAGCGCATCCGTGTCGGCAAAATCAGCGGAGCGGTCGGCACGCACGCGCACGTCGATCCAAAAATCGAGCGCGCGGTTTGCGAGAAGCTCGGCTTAAAACCGGCAACGCTCTCAACGCAGATCGTGCAGCGCGATCGGCACGCGGAATTTATGACGACTCTCGCTGTGATCGCCTCCAGCATCGATCGTTGGGCAACAGAGTTTCGTCATCTTCAGCGCACTGAAGTGCTCGAACTCGAAGAATTTTTTGGTGAAGGGCAAAAGGGCAGTTCCGCGATGCCGCACAAGCGCAATCCAATTACGAATGAGCGGTTGAGCGGACTAGCGCGCGTGATGCGCGGCAACGCAGTTGTGGCGCTGGAGAACGTGGCGCTCTGGCACGAGCGGGACATCAGCCACTCCAGCGCCGAGCGCATCATTCTGCCGGACTCATGCGTCCTACTCGATTACATGCTCGCGAAACTGCGAGACGTCGTGAAAAAATTGCAGGTCTATCCGGAGCGAATGGCGGAAAATCTCGCTCTCACAAATGGCCTGTATTTCAGCCAGTCGATCCTGCTCGCGCTCACGCGCGCAGGCATGGAGCGCAAGAGCGCGTACGAAGCCGTGCAACGCGCCGCAATGAAAACCTGGAAAGGCGAGGGGACATTCGCTGAGAACGTCAAGCGCGAACCCGAGATCGTCGCGAAGCTCTCAGCAGCAGAAATCGACTGGCTTTGCTCGCTGGATATTCATTTCAAATATGTCGATGCGACCTTCAAAGCGCTTGGTCTGGATTGACTCGGCCTCCAGAATATCGTTGTGCTGCATTGTTTCGGGGCTTTGCAGCGTCTGTTGTCAGTGCACACAGAATTACGATCATAAGGAAGCCGAGCGCTACATTATTGAGAGCGAGCGGCAGTGGGCTGAGTCAGTCGCCAGCGGCGACACAGCGGTGATTCAACGTATCCTTGCCGATGACTTCGTCGGCGTCGATCCCAAAGGCCGGCACTATGGTAAGTCCGAAATGATCTCCGACACGCGGAACGCTCCAAAATATTTCGCGTCGAATCGCCTCAATGACGTCAAGGTGAGGTTCTACCGCGGCACAGCAGTTGCACAAGGAAACGAATCCTGGCAACGGCACAACGGCGAGCGCGGACGATTCGTTTGGACTGATACATGGATTCGGCGTAACGGGCGCTGGCAAATCGTGGCAGCCGAGGACCTGATCGCGCCTGAATCCGCTCGCTGATCAGTAATCGTTATTCGTATCGCAATGCTTCGATCGGATCGAGGTTGGCGGCCCGGTACGCTGGGTACAGGCCGAAACCGATACCGATAGCCGAGCAGACAAGAAGCCCGGCAATGGCCCAGCCGAATGGGAAGATAACGTCCACCTTCAGCCAAATCGCGAGCAAGTCGCCGGCAATGATTCCAAGAACGATTCCCAGGATTCCGCCAGCCTCGGAGATAAGTACTGCTTCGGTAAGAAACTGGCGTAGAACATCCCGACTGCGAGCGCCGATTGATTTGCGCACCCCAATTTCCTTGGTCCTTTCGGTGACGCTTACCAGCATGATGTTCATAATGCCGATGCCCGCCGCGATCAGAGCGATCGCGCTGACGACGAACGCGCCGATTCGAACGATCCCGGCAACAG
>QHOF01000026.1:17340-22274 GCA_003219335.1 Verrucomicrobiota bacterium
TTTCCTGATCAGCGCGCAGACCGCGCGCAATGCGCATCGCGCTGATGCCTTTGTCCAGCGTGCGATTGTAAGTCTCGGCGGAAAAGGCTTGCGTAGCGATGTTGACGGTGCGTTTCGCTTCACCGTAATCCTCGAAGAACCGCGTGATCGGCATGATGCAAATGTCGTCCTGGCTTTGGCCAAACGAGGTTCCTTTTTCCGCGAGCACGCCCACGATCGTGTAAGTGTGGCCGCTTAGTCGGATCACTTTGCCGATCGGCGTTTCGTGCGGAAACAATCGTTTCTCGATTATTTTTCCGACGACAATCACTCGACGCGCAAGCTCGACATCTTCGTCGTTCAAGTTGCGGCCGTATCCGAGCGTATAAGCGTTCGCGGTCAGAAAACTTCGGTTCGTCCCGACGATGAGGAGGCTGGGGGTCGTCTTTACGCCGTTGTAAACCGCCTGGCCTTTTACTTCGTAGCCGAAACTTTTGAGACAAATTTCGCGGGCGTCTCCTTCCATTAACTTGTAATAATGCAGCGCCTCCCGATACGTGATGTTGCGGCGGTTCTGATATTTTTTCTTGATCTCGCCGCTGACGTTCACGTTGGGCGGATATTTACCGAACTGAAAAATATTTGCGCCGAGAAAACTGATTCCACTTTCGATTGATGACTGCAACGCGCCGATCGCGGTCATGACGGAGATCACAGAGAAAACGCCGATGGTGATCCCAATCATGGTCAGAGCAGCGCGCAGCTTGTTCGCGCCCAGTGACGCCAAGGCCATCTTAATAATTTCGGTGAACAACATCGTCAAAAACTCGAATATCGAATATCGAAATCCGAAACAAACGGTTCAAAAGTCCGAAATGCTAGTAAACAAACAGAGCCATTACTCGCATTTGCGGAGAATGGCGCCAAAGATATTCATCAGCTCCCTCGCCTCATGTGAGAGCTGCTGGCGCTCCTGTTCGAGGTTGCCATCGACATCAAGCAAGCGCAGCCAATAACAAGTTTCCTTGGCGTCTCTGCGGTAAATTTTGATCTTCATTATAAAATCCTTCCGTCCGATCGCCTCATTCGCTTCGATGTAATTTGCTCCGATGGATCCCGATGCGCGAACAAACTGCTTTGCATGTTCGAGATTGCCGATAGTCCGTGGCAATTTCTTAACAAACGCGCGACTCTGTTCAGCGAATACGGCAGTCTGCTCTTCTAGATCGTAAGGCTTTGCATTTTTGTTGTTAGGATTCACAGTGCTCGTTGTTTTGGTATTCGGATTTGTTTCGGATTTCGAATTTCGTTACTCATATCTGAGCGCCGCCACCGGATCGAGGCGCGACGCTGTCCAGGCGGGCGCAAAGCCTGAGAACAAGCCCGTCAGGATCGAGACGGTCATGCTTACGATCACGAGCGTGACTGAGAAATGAATCGGAAATGAGGGGAACGCCTTGCCTAGGCCGGCGCACATTGCGTAGGCAAACGTCAGTCCAATGAATCCGCCGAGAAGACACAGCGCAGTGGATTCGATTAGGAATTGAAGAAGGATCGTGCGCCGGCGGGCGCCGAGCGCCTTTCTCGTCCCGATTTCGCGGGTGCGCTCCTTCACGCTCACAAAGGTGATGTTCATAATACCGATCGCGCCGACGAAAAGAGAGAGGCCAGTGACGAAAAGGCCGGCGATCTCGATCGAGTTTTTGATCGGATCCAGCGTGCTTTTGAGCGCCTGTTGTTCGTTAATACTGAAGTCGCCTTTTTTCTCGGGCGCCAATCCGCGGACGCGCCGCATAATTCCGGTAAGCTCGTCTCGCGCTTCGGCCAACCTGGTTTTGTCCTTCACTTTTACCAGGATGTCCGAGTCGCTTTTAGCGCTGAAATATTTTTGAAACGCCAATAACGGCATTACGACAATCGAGTCGAGGCTAAACAGTCCGAGAAATGTCCCTTGCCTTGAGATCACGCCGATCACCTTGAAGGGTTGCCCGTTAATCAGCACCGATTTATCGATGGGGCTCTCCGAAGGAAACAGAGCATCGGCCACGTCGTAACCGATCACACAAACGTTCGCGCCCGCGCGAGATTCGAGTTCGTTGAAAAAGCGGCCTTCTTGGAAATCGAACGTGGACGTGATGATATAATCGGAGACCGTGCCTCTGATCAGGACGTTGCTGACTTCGCTGTCCGCATATTTCACGCTGCGGAGCAGGCTCGAAGTCGGCACCGCCACGACGAGATTGGAGTTCGGTGTTGCGGAGATGATGCGGTTAATCGGCTCGGCGTATTCCGTCTTGATCTTTTTGCGGTCGCGATAATTCCACCAATCATCGACCGGTTTCCACGGCCATTGCGAGACATAGAGCACGTCGTCGCCGAAGATGGCCATGCTCTTGTCGAACCCAACCTGGATTCCGGCAATGGCAGTGCCCATGAGTGTCACGGCGACAATCGCGATGATGACTCCGAGCGCGGTGAGCGTGGAGCGCGTTTTGTTCGAACGCATCTGTGCTGCGGCAATCTTCCAGCTTTCGCTCAGTTCGTAGGCGAAGCGTTTCATTGTCGGGTCGCGGGATCGGCTTCCAGCCGATCGCCCATGGGCAAGATGCCGATTCCACTGAATCCGTCATCGCTTTCGATCAAACCATCACGCAGATGCACCGTGCGCCGCGCGTGACGCGCGATATCGGCTTCGTGCGTGACGAGGATAATCGTGTGCCCGCGCCGATAGAGACTTTCGAAGAGCGCCATGATTTCCTCGCCAGTCTTGGAATCAAGATTGCCTGTCGGCTCATCGGCGAGAATGATTGATGGATCGTTTACCAGTGCGCGCGCAATCGCGACGCGCTGGCGCTGCCCGCCGGAAAGCTCGTTTGGTTTGTGATGCAATCGGTCGCCGAGTCCCACGTCCTGCAACACGCGTGCGGCGCGCTCCCGCCGCGTTTCCGGGTCGATCCCCGCATAGACCAGCGGGAGCTCGACGTTTCGCAAACTATCGGCGCGCGGCAGAAGATTAAACGTTTGAAAAACAAATCCGATCTCGCGGTTACGAATCGCCGCCAGTTCATCGTCGTTCATCGCGGAAACGTCGCGACCGTTGAATTCGTAGCGTCCGGAAGTCGGCGTATCGAGGCAGCCAAGCATGTTCATCAAGGTCGATTTACCGCTCCCGCTGGGACCCATTATGGCGATGTATTCGTTGCTGCGGATTTGCAGCGACACCCCGCGCAGCGCGTGAACGATCTGTTCGCCCATCATGTAGTCCTTCGCGATGTTCTCGATCTCGATGAGAATTGGGCGGTTCATTTGTCTCATCTGCCCCATTTGTCTGATGCGACCAATGAGTAGGCTATTTTGTAGCTTCTTTGTCGTAACTGACCTTTGCGCCTTCTTTCAATTTCCGGCTGATGGCGCTGTAACTGCCTGAGATCACTTCGTCGCCGGGTTGGATGCCGCTTTTGATTTCCATGTAGGAATCGTCCGCAATCCCAGTCACCACCTTCACCATGTGCGCTTTGTTGCCGTTCTTGACGAAAACAACCTTGGCCAGCTTTTCGCGTTCCTCTTTCTGGTACTGTTTTTCGAGTCGCTGGTTGCTGAGCTCCGCTTTGTTATCACCTTTGTCGCGCGCTGCGATCTTTTGCTTTTGTTTTTCGATTTCTTCCGGACTCAAGTTGCTGTCGCCGGTGCGAATGGTGACGCTTTGCATCGGCACCGCAACTGCGTCTTTGACCATATTGGTTTCGATGTCCGCTGTGCAGCTTAGCCCGGGACGGAGCGCGACATCGTGATCGTCAATGCGAATTTTGACTTCGAAATTCGTGACTTCCTCCTGCGTGCCAGCGCCCGTCGTCTTCCCGGTGTTTGCGATTTGTTGCACGACGCCTTTGAATTTGCGATCGCCGTACGCATCGATTTTGATGTTGGCTTTGTCGCCCAGCTTCACGTTAACCACGTCGTTTTCGTTCACATCGACCACGGCCTGCATGTGAGTGAGGTCAGCCACCCGCATCACTTCGGTCCCGGCGAATTGATTGGTGGCAACGAGGCGTTCGCCCAGTTTGCTGTTCAAAACCGTGATCGTTCCGTCCATTGGCGAATAGATCGTTGTCTTGGAAAGCTGATCGCGCGCCTGGCTTGACGCGGCTTGTGCGCGTTCGATTTCGTGGAGCGAGCTTTCGTAAGTGTTCTTCGCGACATCGGAAGCTGCTTCGGCTGCGTTGTATTCCTGTACTGAGATCAGCTTTTTGTTGAACAAGTCCTCGGCACGATTGAAGTCCTGTTCGGCCTTCAGCATCGTCGCTTTTTGTTGAAGATTCGTGGCCTTCGCCGCGCTGATCGCCGCTTCCTGCTGTTCGAGCAGCGCCTTGTAGGAATCGGGTTTAATCTTCACCAGCAGGTCGCCTTTCTTGACCTGCATTCCATCCTCAACCGGTAGCTCAATAATTTCTCCGGCTACTTCCGGCGAAATTTTGACTTCAGTTTCAGGTTGGATTTTTCCGGTGGCGGAAACGGTCTGCAGAATGGTTGTCTGCAGAATGGTTCTGCGAACGGCTTCCTCGGTCGTCACCGGGATTGGCTTTACGCGTTTGCCCACGATGATTAACCCGACGATTAAAAGCAGCGCTGCGCCAGCCGAGCCGAAAATGATGCTGCGCCTCCGACGCAGACGGCGTCTTTTCGCCGCCTCGCGGTCGAGTGGGGGAGTGGTCACGGCTTGATGCATGGCATGCTCGCGTGGTGGGACTGAAATTAGCTCTTTTTAGACTTTCGCAAAACGCACCCGTTCATATACACCGACAATGAGATGCACCGAGCGCTGCGTTTGGATTCAACAAACCTCGGCCTGCGCGTATTGGTCACGAATCCGTTGAATCGCCCACACGGCGTGCTCCGCGATCAGCGGTTCAGGATCGGCTGAGGCGCGTTTGAGTGCCGGAATGTCGGAGATGTCG
>QHOF01000357.1:0-1969 GCA_003219335.1 Verrucomicrobiota bacterium
CGCTTGGAACCGGGGCAATATTGATGGGTTCATGGACGGATACGCGCGCTCACCATCGACTGTTTTTGTATCGGAAGACGAAGTCAGACGCGGTTGGGAAACAGTCCGCGAACGCTATCACGAAAAATATTCCGATCGGGCAAAGATGGGGAGACTCACCTTTTCTGATATCGAGATCACGCCGCTTTCACCTGATGCGGCCGTCGTGCTCGGCCGCTGGCGATTGGACCGCGCAAACGATCATCCACACGGTCGTTTCACCCTGATCTTCAAGCGCCTGCCGGAAGGCTGGCGCATCGTGCACGATCATACCTCGGCGGCTCCGCCGGCAAAGTGATTCGTTACAATAGTTACATCGTTACAATAGTTCAGCCCATGTAACATTGTAACGTTTGTAACTCTTTTAACTCTTTAACCTCGTTAGAAGCTTCTCATGAATGTTGTCGAACCCGCCGTTACTGAAAACCACGACCACATCTTTTGGCCGCAGCATGGGAACGATTCGCTCCACAATGGCATCGGCGTTTTGCTCGTAAAACGCAGGCCGGCCATTCCTGGCAATGGCTGCCACCACCTTCTCCGGTTTCAATCGCTGATCCTCCGGGATCTGTTCCAGTCTCGCCACTTGGGAGATGAAAACTCCATCGGCCAATTTTAGCGCGTCGGGAAGCTGCTGTTGAAACACTGCGCGCCGGGTCGTGTTCGAGCGCGGTTCGAACACCGCCCACATTCGGCACCCACGATAGCGATGACGCAGCGCCTGCAACGTGTAGGCAATCGCCGTGGGATGATGACCGAAATCGTCAATCACCTTTACGCCGCGCGCTTCGCCGCGAAGCTCCTGCCGTCGCGCGATCCCGGTAAAACTCTTGAACGCGCTGTCGATTTTTGTCTTCGGCACATCGTAAAACCGCGCCGCCATCGCGGCCATCGCGGCGTTGCACACGTTGAATTCGCCAACCAGCGGAATTTCGAAAACGTCGTCGCCAAGTTTAAATCGCGAACCGCTGGATGAATACGCCACGTCCCGGATCCTTTGGGCGCAATTTTTCGAGAAACCGACCTCGATCATCTGTCCCAGGCAATCTCTGGCGACTTCCACGCAATTGTGATCGTCGCCATTCAAGAGCACCATGCCATTCTGAGGAACGATATTGAGCAAACGGCGGAAGCTGAGCTTGATTTCGTCGAGATTGCTAAAGATGTCCGCGTGATCAAACTCGATGTTGTTCACGATGACCAGTTCCGGCAGGTAATGAACAAATTTTGAGCGCTTGTCGAAAAACGCCGTGTCATACTCGTCGCCTTCGATCACGAAATATTTCGACTCGTTCAGGCGCGCGCCTTCGCCAAAGTTTTTCGGAATGCCGCCGATGAGGAACCCAGGTTTGCGTCCGGCTTTCTCCATGATCCAGGGTAACGACGAGATTATGGCGGCCCCGCAGAAAATAATTTTTCAGCACTTCCGGCAACGAGAGGTAAAACAGTTTCCTGTTCAGGACGGCTTCCACCTCCGGGTTGCCGCGCCTCATCACGTTGCCAATCACGACCACGTCCGCGTCGGCGGGGATATTCTCTGCGCGATAGCCCGCCTTCAGCGCGATGCCTTGCTCTTGAAGAAAGCTCGACATCGGCGGATAAACGTTTTCGTCCGAGCCAGTGACTTTAAAACCGCGCTCTTGCAGCGCGGCCGCCACCGACGCCATGGCCGTCCCGCAAATCCCTAGGAAATGAAATTTCTTCGGCGCTTCCTTCACGCGCATTCTTTACGCCGACCGGGTGGAAAAAGAAACTCCGGAGTTGCCGGCTATTAGACTTTCCTTCGCCCAGTCGTCTTGAGAATGAACGTGGCGAGAATGCCTGCGAGAAGTGACCCGGCGAGAATACCTAGCTTTGCCGCGTTCACCAGCGGAGCTTCGTCGAACGTGAGCATGGCGATGAACAGCGACATGGTGAACCCGATTCCTCC
>QHOF01000357.1:2015-4951 GCA_003219335.1 Verrucomicrobiota bacterium
GTAATTCCGAGCGGTTTGCCCAAGATCAACCCGGCCAATACTCCAAGCGCGATTTCGGCGTGCTGGAAGCTTCCTCCGATCCTGACTCCGGCGTTGGCAAACGCGAACAGCGGCATCACCACAAACGCCGAAAAATTGTGTAGCGCGTGCTCGAGCCTGAGAATCGGCGCGGTCACACCTTCACTGGCATGTCCCAGTGCGAAAAGTGCTTCCTGTTGCCCTTTGCTGGTGAGGACCAGAAAGTCCCCGGTTTCGGTGCGATCGAATCGATCCAGCAACGCGCGTGCCTTGCGGGAAAATTCAATCGCGTTGATTCGGGTGTGCGTGGGGATCGTAAACGCGAGCGCCACTCCAGCCAGGGTGGCGTGAACACCAGATTTGTGTACGAAATACCAAAACACAGCACCGACCAGCAAATAGGGCCACAAGTGGCGGACCCCGATCATATTGAATCCAATCAAGATTACCAGCAGCACCGCCGCAACGCCCAGCGCGCTCCACGCGATGGCGTTCGAGTAGAAGAGCGCAATCACAAATGACCGCTCCCATATCATCGACGATCGCCAGCGCCGTCAAAAATACCCTGGCCCCGATTGGCGTGCGCGGCGCAATCAACGCCAGCGCGCCCAAAGCGAATGCGATATCGGTTGCCATTGGGATGGTCCAGCCGCGCGCACCCGCTCCAGTTCTGTTGAACATCCAATAAATCCCCGCCGGCACGATCATTCCCCCGATCGCACAGGCGATCGGCAGCGCAGCTTTCCTTACCGACGCCAGTTCGCCCACGAGGGGTTCACGTTTGATTTCCAAGCCGACCAGCAAAAAGAAGACCGCCATCAACGCGTCGTTGATCCACTGAT
Source organism: Verrucomicrobiota bacterium (assembly GCA_003219335.1). GTDB lineage: Bacteria > Verrucomicrobiota > Verrucomicrobiia > Chthoniobacterales > UBA10450 > Udaeobacter. Next base: position 2,876 of record QHOF01000357.1, read on the forward strand.
GCAGCGCCAGCGACAGCGAGTGATCAACAATTCCGATGGTAAGCGGTATCTGCCAAAGCTGCTCGTAAACTTCGGCCAGCGGCGAATTCGCCAACACCAGCGCGGCGATTGCGAACAAAAGCAGAATCGAACCGCCAACCGTCTGGGTTCGGAAGAAGCGCTGAAACGTCGTTAGCTGAATTTTCTCAACCATGAATCGACTCGGATAGGGCGTTATTCGTTAAATCGTTACACCGTTACATCGGATTTACGATTCAACGATTTAACGCGGGCGAAGCCGCCTGCTCGATTCCGCCTCTGGACGGACCGTGTCTTAAGCGCGCTTTCGGCTCTGGATGCCAGCCGATCACCATCATCATCGCGATGAATCCCGCGAGATACGCAGCCACCACAAACCATCCTCCCTTGACCCACCTGCTCACCGACCGCGCTTCAGGAAAAACGCTGGAGATGGCCACGCCTGCGGATGATCCAAACCAGATCATTGAACCGCCGAAGCCCACCGCATACGCAAGGGGTCCCCAGTCGTATCCGCCCTGTTTAAGCGCCAACGCCGTCAGCGGAATGTTATCGAAGACAGCCGACAAAAAACCGAGACCGAGCGTAGTGCGCGCGGACGCCGCAGGCAGACGTTGCACCGGCATCATGGATGCGATGAGCACCAGCGAGAGCAAGAAAACGGAAGTCCTCAACGCGCGGGGAAGCAATTCCCAGTCGGGTCGGCGAAATCCCGCCGATGCGAGAATTGCCACCCACACTGCGACACCGATGAAGGGGAAGCGATCGCTGTGCTCGACGAACTTTACGTTCACAACCACGTTAGTTGCCACGGCAGCAACCAAAATGAGTCCCACTATTCCCACTCGGGTCCAATCCAGGCATATGGGCTCATGAACATGCTCCAGAATGGGTGAATATCTGTGTTGTTTCCTCGCGGCCGGGATGCCAAAGACCACTAATGCCAGGCCCGAAGCAATAATTGCCTCGAAGACCTGACTCGGAGAGACGCCGGAAATCCACATCATTGTGGTTGTTGTATCGCCCACGACACTCCAGGCGCCGCCGGCATTGGAAGCCGCAACAATTGCAGCAAGGTATCCGATATGGACCTTCGCGCGGAAGATTTGGTGCGCCATCGCGCCACCGATCAAGGCCGCGGCGATGTTGTCGAGAAAACTGGAAAGCAACCATACCATCACTAGCAGCGCGAAACCGCCCTTCCAATCGTGTGGAAGGAACCTTGGTAACTCCAGCGGCACACGGCTTTTCTCAAAATGACGCGACAGCAACGCAAAGCCCATCAGCAGACAAAGCAGGTTGACTAGGATCACCCATTCGTGTTGGACGTGAAAAAGGAAACCCACCACGCCTCTGCCGGTTTTGAAACCGGTGAACAGGATTTTGTAGAACGCAATTGCAACCAATCCGGTAAGTGCAGCGCGCATCGTGTGCAGATGGAACACCGCGATACAAAGCAAGGTCAGGCCGAATAGAATGAAATCGATCGGGACACCGAAAATGGCGGGATCTTGCGGCGCCATTGCACCAGCGTTTGAGCTAATGGCCAGCTTCCAACACTCCACGCTCATCGTCCAATTCTGAACGACAAAATCCAAATGTCGAAAGCCGAATTAAAATGCCAGCGCTCGGCTGGACAGAAAAAGTGTAAACGTTAAGCCCGGAACGCTGTTAGCCATGTCGTGACTGCGCGCCTTGCGCCGTTTCACCGATCACATTTCGCGGATCACCCGCCTTCGCCAACCAGCCTTCGCATAAAGCTAGGGCGGGTCGAGAGGCTACGGCGAGGCAGGCTTGGGAATCAGGGCTACGGCCGCGGAGCCGGCGGCGGTCGAGATCTCGGTGGAGTTCCTGGTTTCCGAGACCGAAAAGTAATGACACGTCTTCGCTGCGGTTGTTCCTTACTGGCGAAAGCTCACTGTCAGCTCGTTGGAGCAGGTCGAGGTGACAGCTTCACACACCATATACATTACCTAGCCCGGCCGGTGTCGCCGGTCGAATCAGTATAGGTGCCCGTGTTGGGTACTGTCGCGATCACATTACCATCAGGACTCGCGA
>QHOF01000358.1 GCA_003219335.1 Verrucomicrobiota bacterium
TCAGGGACCCGGAAGGCATTCAAGGTCGCAACGACATGACCGAGGAAGAGCTGCCAATCACGTTCGCTGATACGCATCCCCTTGTGGGAGGTCTTCATATCTCGTCCCGTGTAATAGAGAGGACCTCCGGCGCTTGCACACAAGAAATCGATCAGCAGCTGCTTTTCACGCTTTAAGCCGTCCTCTCCCCGGTGTTGCCAAAAGCGACCCAGTTGGGAATCCGCCGTCAAGCGTGGCAATAAGTCATTTACGACCGCCACGATGGCGTCATAACCACCGAGGCGTTCGTACAATGTTTTCTCACTCATCATCATGTCTCCTTCAGGTTTGGCATGAGGGTATAGAACTGAGCCTATGGCTCACCGATCACAGCGTGTTGTGACTAGAGCGCCCGCCTCGTGACCGTTTAACGCGATTCTCATAATTTGGCAAGAAGAATGTTATGATCGCAATCAGCGAAGGAGCAATCCGCTTATCACAATCAAAGCTGCTTTCCTCCGGTCTCAGGGTTTCTTTCTCTCCTCCGGAATTTCTCCTTTCCAGAGTTCCTTTAGAAAGCCGCTTTTTTCCAGATTCTCGACAAACGTGTTGTCGAAAATGTCGGCCGGCATCCGCCTGACACTCGTGCCTTCCTCCCGCGCCGTCTCGATTGTCTCTGCCACCATCTTAGGCGGCACCACCATGCGTCGGTTAATGAGTCTCTTCGCATACGCGTCATAAGCCGATTGCAGAATCTCCGGCTCTTTTATGCTCAAGATTTTGCCCACCGCAGCCATAGCTTGCTGCGGATTTTTCTCCACCAGGTAAACAGCTTCGGCCAGGCCGGCCACAAACCTCTGTACGAGAATAGGTCTGTTCTTTAACGTTCTCGAGTTTGTAAAAAGAGAGCTATAGATGAAGGGAAGCCCCAGGTCGTCGAGATAATATATCACGTTGAAGCCATCCTTCTTTCCCCGCACGTCCAGAGGAGGCTGGATAAGCGTGGCCTGGACAATATCCTGCAGTAACGCGGCATAACGCTCTGTGGGTGTCCCGCCCAACGGACGCAACGTTACCTCTTGCTCGGTCAGATTAAAACGTTTGAGAACTGCGCGTCCGAGCCGGTACGTAAAGTCTCCCGCGCGTGTTATCCCGATGCTCTTACCTTTGAGGCCCGCGGGCGTCTTTATGTCCCTTCGAGCCAGCAGCACATAAGGAAGTCCCAGGAGAGGCGAAGCCACAAGCTTGCCGTCCGCGCCGGTCGCGATCCGGACAATATTGATATCGGCATTGCAGTACAAAAATTGGATTTCGTCCGACGCGAGCGCGGCCATGGCGACGACACCGCCTCGCAAGACGACGTGCTCGGTGGCGATGCCGTATTTGTCGAAGATGCGGTTGTCGAGGGCGGTATACAGGTGCATAAAACCACCCGTGACTGCGCAAGTGCCCACGCGTACCCTTGCCACCGGCTCGCCCGGCGTGGCCAAGTAAGGATTAGCGTTGGCAAATTCTACACTCGTGTAGACAAATACAACTGCCCACACGAGCGTGCGAAGCACGTCTTTGACCGGACTAAGGCGTGCCAGTTTCACTGCGTAGATCTCTACTTATTTTCCGCCTGGCGCTTATACATGAAGATTTGATTCAGTGGGTCAATAGCGATGCCGAGACAATCGCTAAGTGTCAAACCAATGATGATGGAGACTGCGCTGCGGCGGATCGGAAGCACACCCGTTGAAATGTCGGACTGCAGCTGAACCGACCTATCCGACAGGTGAGATTCAACGTTTAGATTCAGGCCGGAGATGAATTGTTCGGGCGCTATTTCTTTTTTCTCTTAGTTGAAGATTTTTTGCGCGGAACCTTGGCGCCCGACCGACGAGCCTCCGATAACCCAATTGCGATCGCCTGTCTCCGGCTCGTCACTTTTTTGCGGGATCGGCCGCTCCTGAGTGTTCCCCGCTTCCGTTCACGCATCGCCCGCTTAACTTTCTCGGACGCCTTCTTACCATACTTAGCCATGGTTCTCCCCCTTTGCGGTTATTTTCGCATCGACGGCGGAGGCAAATGCGCTTTGTTAAAATAGATACGTTGTCGGTGTGCTCGGCAAATTCGTCGAGTTTGCTATCGCCTTTTACAAAATACATCCAGGACTAGCGGAATCGTGCTAATCGCTCCAATGAGAAACATTGCCCATCCGGCAGCTTTCCGTTGGTCCTCAGTGAGTCTGTCCGCCAGTAGCAGGGCAAGTCCAGCTCCAAGCACGCCGCGAGTTCCGGCTATCAGCGCGATTTCCGGCATCGTCAGTTCAGCCGTCTTCATACTGCCTCCTTAATTTCATTGTGACACTTGCCAAAGCCGGTTCAAGTACGCAGGAAGCAGTTAATGACAATTCGCGGCGAGGGGGGTCGGGGCTGGTAGCAACTACTCTGTCGTAAGCTCAGCTAATAAATGACGGTTCGGCGGTAGCGCGGAGATGCCAGTGAGTATGGCGGCTATGATCAAAACGCTGACATAGTGTCCCATGAGCCAGCAGTTAAGTTCCTAGCCCGCATTAATCATGGTCAGAGGAGAAACTACGACACTGTGTCGATCGAGGGATGAGCCTGGAGGAGTGAAGGCACAGAGGCGAACAGCTTCAATGCCGTCTCTGGTGCTTGGCTCGGCGCTCGCATTTTTCCCAGGCATTCGCTGCAGTAACTCAGTTTGCAGGCCGCTCCAAGGCACAGGCTCATTGCCTTCGCTCTGGAGGGCTCGCCCCTCGATCGCTGTCACGAGTGCATAATCCAGGCTAGCTTACTCGACTCAGCCTTCGCTGATATGACACTTAGGCGAAAGTTTGCCGCTCTTTACTTTATCTGTACTAAGGCAACGCGATTCACGCCGCTGCAGGCGAGCGCGAGGTTGCCGTCCCGGGTGACATCCATGTTGCGCACGACACCGCCGCCGGACGGAATCGTCCAGGTTTGGAATTTTTCCGTTTTGGGATCGAAGCGCACGAGCG
>QHOF01000372.1:0-3392 GCA_003219335.1 Verrucomicrobiota bacterium
AAGATGGAGCGGTCGCCGCGCGCCGCGCCAATTTGGTACCCAATAGCGGCATTGACCGCAAAGTCGCCCATCCAGTTCGATTCTGGCACCGGAAAAATGTTCGGGTGCTGCCCCAGACACCACGTGAGAACACTGGTTCCAGAACGCGGCGACCCCAGTACAAAAATTGGTTTGTTTACCTGGTCCTGCATTTCATGTACGTCAGTCTGCTTTCCCTAGTCGCCTGCGCATCCAAAAGCTGCCGCCGCCCCACCATGGTGAATTGGTAAAGGTGGCATTGAGTTCTTCCAAGTAGCGGTGAGCGAGGTATGCGTTGGCCATCAACACTTCGAACTCGGAATTAAAACTCAGAAACGCCTGGAGTAAATATTGCTCAGTCCAAAAGCGAAGTTCATCCATCACCCAGTCGCGCCGGTAATCGAAAGGCAAAAAAATGTCGTGGACATGCACAATCACGCCAGGCTTCAGACGCGGCAACACTTCCAAAAACAAGTAGTTGACATCTCCCCCGACCTTCACCGTGTGGGAGCTGTCAATAAAGAGAATGTCGCCTGACTTGAGTTGCGAGAAAAATTCGACGTCAATGTCTTCAACTCTCTTTTCTATCAAGGAATGTAATCCGGCAAATCCTCGACGGAGGAAATCCGGCGGAAACGGTTCGATACAAATCAGCGCTGAGTTCCTATTCCTCGCGATCGCCTCGGCTGCGACGAGAGACGAAAACCCGCCGCCCACCTCGACGATCAACCGCGGTTGAAAGTGGCGGAAAATACAATAAGCGACCAGCGCGTCAGTGCCGTCAAACAGTCCGTTATTAAAATGAAAACGGCCTGGTCCGCCGGTTGGTTCGGCCGGAAACTGATCGTATTCGCCGCGAAATTTTGAAAAGTGGTTCCTCAACAAATCGAGTTGCACGGCGTCGTTCATGTCGATGCCCACCAGTTCGCTCGGCTTATTCCAGAGACTTTCAGGCAAGCATCGAGTATCAGGAATGGGTTGATAGAAATGCACCGGCGTGACATGGAAACCGTATCGCTCCCACAGCCGAAAGATCTCGCGAAACTTTGCACTGTGGAGGCAACGCGGCAGAATTTTGGCCACAAAGCGCGAGAGTACGCTCACGCCGATGTTTCCGTGTGTCACCTCGCGCGCGACTTCGCTCAGAAGCGGGTGCGACAAGTTAACGCGCCGTTTCACCTTTACTGAATCAAGCGGTCTGTCGGGCCGACTGACCGGATAAAGGCGGAACTCGTATTCCGTCGAACCCGCAATCCAGTCAATTTCAACGGTCCCGGATTTTCCTCCGCGGGTCACGAGCTTTTCTTCACCTGCAGAGGTTGCAACCCTAATCTCGCCGCCAGCCAGATCGTTTGTTTTCCACGAAATTATGACCGGCGACTCTTCCTCAAAAGCCACGGGGTTTGGCGTGGCCACGATCTCGCCCCTGATCCTCTTTGATCTCGTCTGAAAAACGAAAATCTCGCGCGTCTCACGCATTCACTCCAATAGCGAGAGCGCGCGGTTGCAAACTTTCGGGTATTGCGTCTGAAGTCTGGCCCCGTCCGTTATTAAACAAGCGCTCCAATCTCTCGCGGGCGACCTCGACCGAGTACAGTCGGCGAGTTTTTTCGATCGCGCTTTGCGAGAGCCGGTTCCAAAGTTCAGGAGACTCGTAGAGCGTCACCAAAGCCCTGGTGAATTCTTCCGGTTCGTCCGCGACCAGAATATCTTCACCGGAGACAAGCTCCATTCCTTCCACGGCCACAGAGGTTGCGACGACCGGCACACCCCACGCCATGCTCTGATTGATCTTGCCCTTTACACCCGCACCAAATCGCAAGGGCGCCACCGACAGTCTAACGCTTTCAAAGAAGGGACGAACGTCCCGTTGCAATCCCGCAATCACAACATTTTCCCCGGCCAAAGCAACCACTTCCGGCGGCGCCTTCTCACCGATGATATAGAACTTTGCGTCGCGGAGGCGCAACTTCACAATGGGATAAATCTTCTTTAGGAAAAAAAGGATGGCATCAGTGTTGGGGGTATGCTGGAAGCCGCCGATAAACAGAAAGTCGCGCCGCAGCTCAAACGGTGTGCTGGAACCAGGAATGTCCACAATGTTCGAAACGAGCTGAATAGATTTTCCGGGAAAGTTCTCTTGAAGAAGCTTCTGTTCAACGCTGCTGGTTACCCAAGTCTCATCAGCCTGGCGGATGAGATCGTATTCCACTTCTTCTTTCTCGCGCGCTTTTTCTCGCGCCTCAGCATCGATGCTGATTCGAGCTTCTCTTTGCTCGCGAAGAGAGTGTAAATCCACAGTGTCAAAGATGATGCGGCTTTGGGGCGCATGGAGCCGGACGTCCGCGATATGTTTGCGCGCAAAATCACACCGGCTGAGGATCACAACGTCGAACTCAGAACCGTGCGAAATTAGATAGTCGCGGACCCTCTGGATGTAGGGATGGTGGACAACTTTGATGCCGCGCCTCCGTAATTCGTCGCCGTAATGCGTGAGATCGGTGAGATTATCTGGAATGAAAGTGACGCGATGGCCAAGCTGCCGAAGAAGCTTGAGGATTTGGAACATCCTGAGCGATCCTGAATCGCGGTCCGGGCTGGGAATGTGATGGTCTATCACGAGAACGTTTTTTCGCCCCGGCGGAGGTCGGAGCAGTGATCCCAAATCGCCATTGGCAGGTTTCGCCATCAGTTCAGCGGCCCACGTTTTCGCAAAGATCGAGCGATTAATGTCCTGAAATTTCTTTGTGCCGCATGACGGATTGGTCCCGCCGGTTGCTCCCTCGTAATGGATGACCTCGCTCAGCGGCTGATATAATACCTTGTGACCGGCTTGGCGAACTTTGAACGCCAGATCGGTGTCCTCATAGTAGGCAGGCGCGTACCGCGAGTCGAACCCGCCTACCATTTGAAATAGCGCCTTGGGAATCATCAACGCTGCTGCCGAACAATAATCTACTTCGCGCAGATAATTGTATTTAGGCTTTTCGGGGTCATCGAACTTGCCGTAGTTCCATCCTGAAGCATCGCGCCAAATGATTCCGCCCGCTTCCTGCAAGCGGCCATCGGGATAAATGAGTTTCGAGCCGACGATGCCGGCCTGCGGGTCTTCGGCAAAGGTGTCCAACAGCGCGCTTAGCCAAGCCTTCGTAACAAGCGCGTCGTTATTTAAGAAAAGCAGATATTTGCCACGAGCTTTTTCCGCGCCGCGGTTGCAGGAGGCAATGAAACCGGAATTCGTGTCGTTGCGCAGGTAAATGACGCCGGACATCTGTGGAACAGCCTTCGCGGTCTCATCTGTCGAGCAATCATCCACGATAATCACTTCAAACCGCGCCGTTCCCTGATGCTCTTGGAGCGACGCCAGGCATGCC
>QHOF01000372.1:3535-6592 GCA_003219335.1 Verrucomicrobiota bacterium
ATGCGTGGTTCGCCATTTCCGATAAGCGGCGACGATCTTTTCCAAATGACCGTAGCCCAACAAGGCCCGCGACTTCCGAGGAGAAAGCTTTGCCTTTAACGCGGCAACCGGATTTGCAAATTGCCAGCGCGCCGAAGAGCGAAGCCGCGCTGCTGCGTCCTCAGTCTCGTCCAAAAACCGGCAAAGCTTTTCAGCACCCCTTAGGTGCAGTCGCAAACGCTTTCGCAGTTCATCTTCCCGCGCTTCGCTCTCCGCCAGACTAATGCTTTTTTCGCGAAGAAGTTCATTCGTGTGCTCCAGATGTGCGTTAAGTTCCTCGACTTGCCTCTTGTGACGAACTTCCGTTTGCGTAAGGAGCTCGTTGTAGAGCCGCTCGATTTGCGCCAATTTTTCCGGAACAAAGGCGTTTAGCCGGGTGACCGCTCCAGGAAGCAAATCGGGTTCATCTGACTTCGCAGTTAGCGGATCCGCCGCCGCTTTATTCTTTCTTCCCGCAGAGGCTTGAGTAATCAAAGCGCGATAAAGTTCGATCACTTCCGGAGCTACGCGGGCGTCGATCAGATGCTCAAGCGTGAAGTGAGTGTGGCGTTTTCGCTTTTTTACCAGCGCCGCTGCGCTGGCTACATGCGCATCCGGCAAACCGATAAATTCCACAATTCGCCGCAACTCTGATTCGGCGTCTTCGAAAAACAAATCGTAATGAGTAACGAGCGATTCTCTGCCATTCGCGGCCTCGATCAGGCGCCGGTTGTAAATTTCCCAAAGCCGCAAGCCGAACGAATAAGAGGTTCCGTTCCGCTCGCGCATCGAGTGAGCGACTTCTAAGGGGTTGCGCACGATGATGAGCGTTTTCAATCCGAGGAAAAGATCCCGCCAGAACGGGAGCGTTAAACTGTTGCGCGGATCCTTCCAGCCCCAGACGTTTGCCGAGTCAAATCCTTCGATCAGCAGGCGGGCCTTCATACGCAAAGGCTCGAGCCGGGGATCCGTGAAAGCCTCGTTGGCCTTCGGCGGCAGGTCCCATGCCCCGCCGAGCTCATTCAGTAATTCGTCGTTTAATGAGACGAAGCCCAGATGTTCCCAGAAACCATCGGGATTATCGGCCTGCGGCGGCATCAATGCGTCTTTCGGGCCCAAGTAGAGCCCGCAGGCGTGCAACAGCCGGGTGAGCATCGATGTTCCTGAGCGGTGCGCTCCGGTAATGCAAACCGCCGTTTGGGTATCAGTCATACTTTTCCCGCAAAGGCCTTATACAACGATGACGCGCCCAGCGCGTCAAGCCGATTGCTCAGTGCCAGTGAGAGAGGCCACCGGCTCTGAAATGGATAAAATCTTCATCGCATAAAAGCCAGCTACATCTTAGGTTCTCTCGATGCAGCGAAGTGACGGCCGCGGCTCGGATGAGATTCGTCCGATCAATTTCGACTTGAACGTGGCGCCGTATGCCAGCGGTTCCGTGCTTGCCTCGATGGGGAACACGCGTGTGATCTGCGCGGTCACGATCGAAGAGGCTGTGCCGCGCTGGATGAAAGAGCAGGGAGTGACCGGAGGCTGGCTTACCGCCGAATATTCCATGCTGCCATATTCGACTCAGCCGCGTAAAGCTCGCGACATTGCAAAAGGCCGCATCGACGGCCGCAGCGTGGAGATTCAACGTTTGGTTGGCCGCTCGCTTCGAGCGGTTGTCGATCTCGAAAAACTCGGGCCGCGCACGATCTGGGTGGATTGCGATGTGCTGCAAGCCGACGGCGGGACTCGCACCACCGCAATTACCGGCGCGAGCCTGGCGCTGGCAATCGCCTGCCGGAAATTTGTGAAGGAGGAAAAACTGGACGCGCCGCCGATGCAAAGATTAGTCGCCGCAGTGAGCGCCGGCATTCTGCAGGGTGAAGCGCTACTGGACCTCAATTACGACGAGGACAAGCTGGTCGCTGTTGATTTTAATCTCGTGGCAACCGAAGACGGCGAGTTTGTAGAAGTCCAAAGCTCGGGGGAAGAAGCGACGTTCTCCGGCGCGCAACTGGATGAGATGCTCGCACTCGGGCGCAAAGGCATCAGCGCGTTGATTGGCGCGCAGCGCGCTGTTTTAGCGCGAATCATGGTGACCCCGCCAGAGGCATGACCTTTCCAAAAGACATGATGATGCTGATTGCCATTTGGATTGGCGTTTTAGTTCTTGGTCTCGCTATCATTCGATTATTCTAACCAGCGCCAGGAATTGTAGGGCGTCTGTGTCAGACGCCAACCTTGATGTTCTTGCGTTGGCGTTTCACAGAAACGCCCTACAATTATTGCCCAAATGAAGCGGGCGCTCATTACCGGCATTACCGGCCAGGACGGAAGTTATCTGGCCGATTTGCTGCTGGAGAAAGGGTACGAAGTTCACGGCATCATTCGCCGCGCCAGCACGTTCAACACTTCGCGGATCGATCATCTTTACACCGATCCCCACGTCAACGGCGTGCGAATGTTTCTGCATTACGGCGACCTTAGCGATTCGGTGAATCTGGTGAAGCTTCTCTATGAGTTGAAGCCGGATGAGATTTATCATCTGGGCGCGCAAAGCCACGTGCGGGTGAGCTTTGACATTCCGGAATATACCTCCGACGTCACCGGCGTGGGTACGATCCGCATTCTGGAGGCGATCCGCGAAGCCGGGTTGCGTTCTCGTTTTTTTCAAGCGTCAAGCAGCGAGATGTTTGGTAAGGCCCAGGAACTGCCGCAGAGCGAGAAAACGTCGTTCTGGCCACGCAGCCCCTACGGGGTGGCAAAGGTTTTTTCGTATTGGGCGACGGTGAACTACAGGGAGAGCTACGGCCTTTGCGCCAGCAACGGCATCATGTTTAACCATGAAAGCCCGCGGCGCGGCGAAACTTTCGTCACCCGCAAAATCTCACGCGCGGTCGGTGCGATTAAGCACGGCCTGCAAAAAGAATTGTTCCTCGGCAACCTCGATGCAAAACGCGACTGGGGATATGCCCCGGAGTACGTCGAAGGGATGTGGCGAATTGTGCAGCTTGGTGAAGGCGACGACTTTGTGCTGGCGACTGGCGAAAC
>QHOF01000372.1:6668-9798 GCA_003219335.1 Verrucomicrobiota bacterium
GAAGTGGATCTTCTGTGCGGTGACGCTTCAAAAGCAAAGAAAATTCTTGGTTGGGTACCAAAGGTGCGGTTTCACGAACTCGTGCGTATCATGGTGGACGCGGACATGGAACTGCTCTCTCTCGAAACGCCTAGAAAACGTCTCGGCAAATTGCCGTAGTGACTCAGCGAATCGCGAGCGTGCCGCGGGGGACGTAACCAGGAATAGCCGCCGCTAGCGGTGTGTCGACAATGATTACCGGCGCGCCGACTCCTACGATGTCGTACAATTGGATGATGTCGCTGGATCGCATTCGGATGCATCCATAACTGGCAGGCGTACCGACTTTCCATTCCTCTGGCGTACCGTGGATGTAGATATCGCGGGAAAACGCATTGACGTTTTGCGCTTCTCGCCCACGCAACCAAAGAATGCGCGTGACGATCGGATCGCGGCCAGGGGAATTTGGCAGCACGATTTCGCCGGTGCGGCGTCGATCCTTGAAGACAGCGCCAGGGGGCGCGTTATCGCCGATTTTTTCGGCTACCTCCAGTTCGCCCAATGGCGTGAAACTGCTCCCCCGCCAATCGCCCAATCCGAACTTCGATGTGGAGACGGGATAAATGGCCATCAAATTACCGCGATCGAGAACGGCTAATTTTTGCTCGCGCGCGCTGATCACGAGATGATGCTGGGTGTCGGGCGCTGCGCACGATGCGACGAACAGCGCAAGCAACAGAAGGTAGGGACGGGTTGCCGAGCCGTTCGTTTTGCTCCGCGCTTTCGACGCGCCCGGCGGTCGCGCCCTACCATTATCGATTTTCATTCTCGATTGAACCTGAAAAACTTCTCTGCGGTTTCGGTCGTCGCTTCGGCAATTTCTTGCAACGCCACCTCGCGGGCCGCTGCGATCGTTTCCGCTACGATGCGTGTGTGTGCCGGTTCAGCGCGCTTTCCACGAAAAGGAACCGGCGCCAGATATGGGCAATCGGTTTCCACCATGAACTTCCACAGCGGGATTTGTGCAGCGACTTTTCGCACGGCTGCGCCGTTCTTGAAAGTGACAACCCCGGTGAATGAAACGAGGTGGTCGAGATCAAAGACTTCGTTCGCCTGTTCGAGCGAGCCGCCGAAACAATGAAAAACGCCACGCAATTTGCCCGAGTATGGACGCATGATTTTCAGCGTGTCTTCCCACGCGTCGCGTTGATGGATCACCACGTTGAGCCCCAGTTCCACCGCCAGGTCGAGCTGCTGCTGAAACAAACTCACTTGTTTCGATTTGTATGCGCCGTCGCGAATTTGCGCTTCGATTTCTTCATCGGTCTCAGTTCGCAGCGCGGACATGACCTGGACCTGCTTTTCCTTCGCTACTTTTTCACTCGGCAAATGGTGATAATCGAGACCTGTCTCGCCGATGGCTACGACGCGCGAGCTCTTTGCCAGTTCGCGCAGCGGCGTGATCACATCGTCCTCAGCTTCTTCAACGTGAGTCGGGTGAACGCCGATCACCGCGAAGACGGCCGGGTATTTTCCTGCAAGCTCGATCGCGCGCCGGCTGCTTTCCACTGACGTGCTGATTGTGATGATGCGGATGACGCCCGCTTCGTTTGCGCGACGCAGCACATCCTCCAGATCGTTCGCGAAATGGGGAAAATCGAGGTGTGCGTGGGTTTCGATGAGCATGGTGACCTTAAGCGGCGAGACGCGGGCCCGCCGCGACAAGTTTTTTCGCACGCGGGTCAACGCGAAGATCCAAACCCTCCAGGGTTCGCGCGCCAAGCAGTAAGAGATCACCCGGTTGGGCGAACACAACCTCGTCAATTGTGAAATGATTGTCGATCCGAATGATGGCGAAGCCGACCGAACGAGTCACGATCTCGCCATTGGCCATTACAAAGCTGAGATCCTTTTTCTGGCGCGCGATACCGAGATCGGTCAATGTATTTTCAGAAATCCAGGTACTATCACTGCCGGTATCGACGAGGAGATCGCGAACCAGTGCTTGTTTCTCTGGCTCGGCGTAATTCCGAACTGTACAATCTACGCGAAAAGTTCCCATACTGGAATCTACCATTCAATGATCGTGCTGGCCCAGGTTAGGCCGCCGCCAAATACAATCATCAAAACATAATCGCCGCGCTTGATCCGTCCGCTGCGATTGGCTTCGTCGAGTGCGATGGCCACGGCGGCGGCGGATGTGTTGCCATAGCGGTCCAGATTCACAAACATCTTGTCCCGCGAAATGCCGAGCCGATCGGCGATGGCCTCGATGATCCGCAAATTCGCCTGGTGCGGAATGACACAGGCAATGTCTTCAATGGAAAGCCCCGCCTGGTCGAGGACCTTTTTCGCTGCATTCAGCATGGCGGTGACGGCTTGTTTGTAAACTTCCTTGCCGGTCATATGGATCGTTACCAAATGCATATCGACATTTTCCCGCGTGATGGGGCAGCGCGAACCGCCGCCCGGCATGAACAAAATGTCAGTGTACTGCCCGTCGCTGCCGATGTGAGTAGCAATCACGCCATGGGCGCTGCCGCGATGGCGCAAGACAGCGGCGCCCGCCCCATCTCCAAACAGAACGCAACTGTTGCGATCGGTCCAATTGGTGATTGACGTCAATTTCTCCGCCCCGATTACGAGGACGGTGTCGTGCGTATGCGAGGTGATGAATTGTTGCGCGATCTCCAAGCCAAAAAGGAACCCCGCGCATGCTGCGGAAATATCGAGACAAGCGGCATTGGTGGCGCCGATTTTCTTCTGAACGAAACAGGCCGTGGCCGGGAAAAGCATATCGGGAGTCGCCGTTGCCACGATGATGAGATCGATCTCTTTCGGTGAAATCTTTGCTTGGTCGATCGCCTTCAGCGCGGCCTTGGTCGCCATGTCGCTCGTCTCTTCGCCCTTCGCGGCAATCCGGCGTTCCTTGATCCCAGTGCGCGTGGTAATCCACTCGTCGCTGGTATCGACCATTCGCGAGAGGTCTGCGTTGGTCAGAATCTTCTCCGGCACGTAACTTCCCGTGCCGATGATGGAGACCGTGCGCAGCGCCTTATGGGAGCGCGGGCTCAAGCGGGGCAGTCGTTTCATGGTAACGGCGAATCTCCTCGACGATATGCGGGTTCACCTGCTGTTCAATCGACTCGGC
>QHOF01000372.1:9838-10380 GCA_003219335.1 Verrucomicrobiota bacterium
CCAGGAGCGGCATGCCGCCGTACTCTTCGTAGTTCGTCTTGTCTTTGATTACGCGAAACGCCTTGCGCGCCAGGTAAGCGCCAACCATATGGATTTTTGAGCGTGTCAATTCCTGTTTAAGCCATTTGAAAATCGCCACGGCAATCGACTCCGACGTTTTCAAAATCACGTTGCCGACAAAACCATCGCATACCACTACTTCCACCGGGTCTTCAAACAAGTGTCGGCCTTCAATATTGCCGCGAAAATTTAGCGAGCTCTCCTTCAACATTTTGAAGGCTTCCTTGGTCAGTTCGTTGCCTTTGACGTCTTCTTCCCCTAAGGAAATCAAACCTACTCGTGGCCTCTTGTAACGGAGAACGTGGCTGGAATAAACCGAGCCCATGATGGCGTATTGCAAAAGGTGCTCCGGGCGCGCGTCGATGTTCGCGCCGGCGTCGATCTAAACAAAAACGTTGAACTGCGTAGGCAACACCGCCGCGATGCCGGGCCGATCGATTCCTTCCAGAGTGCGCAACTTAATCATGCTCGCGGCGACCGCG
>QHOF01000372.1:10546-10959 GCA_003219335.1 Verrucomicrobiota bacterium
GTGAATCGCTGCACTGATTCTTGCGCAAGTCGGTTTCGATCTCGGCGGCGTCTCCCACCAGATAGAGCTTCTTGATCTGCCGGTAATCACGCAACGCCATAACGGCGCCGGCAACGAGGTTAGGCGGGCCAAAATCACCGCCCATCGCGTCGAGGGCGATTTTCATCAGTGCAAAACTTTGCGAACTTTAGCCGTTGAATGCAAAGCGAAAATTGTAGTCGTTTCGCTGTGCGAAGCGTGGCGTTGACTGTTCAACATTTGGCGCCGCTTACAGAGCGACGGCTACAGCTATTTGCCTTCGAGGGTCAACACCTGCCGCCCGCGGTAGTAACCGCATGACGGGCAGGCGATGTGCGACGGGGCGGTACTTCCGCACTGTGGACATTTGTTCAGCTGCGACGCATGCCAGCGGT
>QHOF01000372.1:10981-14104 GCA_003219335.1 Verrucomicrobiota bacterium
AAAGCACCCCTCTTAAGAAAAACAAGTCGCGCAAAAGTGATTCGTTAAAAAAGTTACAACGTTAAAAACGAGGGCCGTTGTAACACTTGTAAGTTTGTAACTCTTTTAACGTTTTAACTTCAACTGATCCAGCGCAATCCAGTCGGACTTTCGCTTTATATCCTGTTCCGCAGTTTTGAGCTGTTTGGCTTTGCAGACGCGGTGACCGTTGATGTCGCAATGCGGATGGGCCGGCAGATTCAGCAACACGTCCTCACGCATAAACGGTGTGAGATCGACAGTCTCTGGTCCTTCCAGCTCCATGTGCACGGCGAATGCAGGTACTCGGATTTCGTGCACAAACTTTTCCAGACACGACACGCAACGCAGCTCCACCGGCTGTGAGAGCGAGCCATTCGCCCACAAGGCTCCTCCCGCGACGCCAACATCGATGTCGTAATGCAGCGGGCCGGCGCAATGAATTTCTTCCGATTCCAATTCCTGGATGGGGCAATCTTCCTCTCCCTCGAGATGCAGACCGTGGGCTGGAGTTTGTTTCAGGTGCACTTTCATGAGCTAACCCTCCGAAATTCATCAACTAAATTTCCTGCTCAGCGCCTTCGCCACGCAAGCCGGAACAAAACTGGAGACATCGCCGCCGAGGCGGGCGATTTCCTTCACGATTCGCGAACTAAGATAAGTGTATTCCTCCTTCGGCATTAAAAAAATCGTTTCCACCGCGGCATCCAGTTTTCGATTCATCAGAGCCATTTGAAATTCGAATTCAAAATCTGAGATCGCGCGCAAACCGCGGACTACCGCGCCCGCATTCTGTGCCTGCGCAAACTCGACCAGTAATCCCTTGAATTCAGCGATCCGCACATTGTCGATTCTGCCCGCAGTCTCTCGCAGCAAATCGAGGCGTTCCTTGAGCGAGAAAAGCGGTTGTTTCTCGTCGTTGTGCGCCACCGCCACCACGACTTCGTCGAATAGTTTTCGCGCGCGCTCAATCACATCCAGATGACCATTCGTCACCGGATCAAAGCTGCCTGGATAAATCGCTCGCCGCATCTGCGAAAATTTGCAGAGGAATTGGAAAATGGAAAGATGAATGAGAAAGAATGACGAAGCACGAATGACGAATGACGAAGAAAGCTCGAATGCTCAAATGACGAAAATGCTGCATGCTCGCTTTGCTATTCGGATTTCGTCATTCCTTCGTCATTAGACATTCGTCATTCGTCATTTTTGGTCCCCAGTTGCCTAACGCTCACGAGACACGAAGTTGACGTTTACTTCGATGCGCGCCCCATCGCGATACAAAACCATTGCCGTGGCGACGACGTTTTCCCCGCGGTTCAGGCACGTTCTGGCCGAGGCGAAGCGAATGCGGGACCGGTTTTCCGCCGATCTTCATCTGATTCATGTGGGCAGGAGAAATGAAGAGACGGCAAAGAAGTTTAGCGATGCGCTTGCGCAACTACAGCTGCCACCCGACGCAGCGATTCATTATGAGCAAGGCGATCCACCCGAAGCGATTTTGTGCGCGCTTGCCCGGGAGCAAATCGATATGGTCATTGCCGGCGCGCTGGAAAAGGAAGTGGTGTTGCATCCATTTCTCGGCGTGGTCGCGCGTCGCCTCGTGAAAGAAGCACCCTGTTCGGTGATGCTTTTCACGAGGCCCGAACTAGAACCGAGAGCACTCCGGCGGATTGTGTTCATTGCCGACGGTTCAGAATACGCGCTGCAGGCGCTGAAAATCGTTCTGCGATTCGCGGAAGCAGAACCGTGCGAGCGACTTTATGTGATTGCAATTAGCACTGCGTTTGATGAAGCGCGCGCCTCGATCCGCGGCGATGCGGTCGCTGGTCGCACGCGTGAGGCAAAGGATGAGGCCGAGGAGGCACTTGAAAACTTTGTTCTGGCAGCCGGCGCGACCCACGTTCCAATCGAGACGCGTTCCAATCGAGACGCGCTGGATTCGCGGCGCTACCGGGCTGGCCGCGTCCGATTTTGTCCAGTCGGTGGAAGCGGATTTACTTGCAGTGCCACTTCCGAAAGCTGCCGGGGCGATACGGCAGCAACTACCAAGCAATATCGCCTGGATAACGGATGTTATTCCGTGCAATCTCTGGGTGATTAGGTAGGGACGGCGCGCTGCGCCGTCCATGGACATCGCAGCGCGATGTCCCTACCATCGTAGGTCTTTGTATGGGACCTGAATTTCACCCGTACGGTCTGCCGCACCTCACCGTTATTTTTCTGACGATCGTGCTGCCGTTCGCGCTTGCCGCAATGGTGTGGCGTACAAAATCGCAGCGGATCGAGAAGACGATTCTCACTACGCTTTCAGCCGTGCTGGTCTTGATCTATGTCGTTTATTTAATTTTTATTCGCAGCCGCGGCGTGGTGGCCTGGCAGCAGATGTTGCCGATGCAAATGTGCGACTGGGGCATGGTGGTGGTGATCGCAGCGATGTGGACCGGAAATCAGCGCTGGTTTGAGGTGGCATACTTCTGGGGGATCGGCGGCACGTTGCAGGCCGTTCTCACGCCAAACCTGCGCTTTGCTTTTCCAGATTGGCGGTTCATCAGTTTTTTTACTTCGCATTGCGGCATCATCATCGGGGTGGGTTTCCTGATGTTGACTCGCTGCTATCGCCCCTACCCAATGTCGATGGTGCGGGTGTGGCTGTGGTCGGAGTTTTATTTTCTGGTCACGCTTGTGGTTGATGAGATCACTGGCGTTAACTACGGATTTTTGCTGCATAAACCTGAGGCATTTTCCGTTTTAACTTTTCTCTCCGACTCGCGCCCGCTTTATCTTGTTGAGCTGCACGGCGTCGCCCTGGCCTTCTTCCTTGTGCTCTACGCGCCATTTGCCATTTTTGATCTGGTGCGGCGAACGTCAGCACTGACGGATGGGTAAATCATGTGTTACAGGGCAAGCGCTTAGCTTGCCGAGGGGAAAGAGAGATGTGTACTTGAGTACATTGGCAGGCGGAGCGCCTGCCCTACAATCATGAGCCAGAAATCAAAACCATTGCATGTTGGCGAAGTCACTATCGGCGGCAAACGCCCAGCCTTTATTCTCGGCCCGTGTGTGATCGAGTCGGAGAAGTTTGTCTGGCGCATGGCAAAGAAG
>QHOF01000373.1 GCA_003219335.1 Verrucomicrobiota bacterium
TGCCGCTCGTGTGCCCATACATGAATGACCGATGCGGTCTTAAGCAGCGCGAGCGGGCGCGACATGCCTGCGATCGCGAGAGATCTCAGCGAATCGCGCTCGGGCACCGCTACACGTTCTCCAGCGAGTCCGCGCAGCGTCTGCGCAACGGTGTCAAGTCGCGTAACCAGTTCCCGTTGCAGCAGCATTAGAGGATCTCCCCGCGACAATAAAAGTTGCACGCCGACATTAACCGAAAGTCCAAGCGTGACGCACCACCAGAGCCACAGCACAAATTCGGTCAGCACTTCCGGGCTCGGCGGGAGAATATCGGGAAGGATCATCACGAGAGCCGCCGGTAAACCGATGGCGGAGCCAAGCGCGCCGATCGTTAGCACGCGCTTGAGAAACAATCCGCCGAACAGAAATGCAACTAAGAAACAGAGACGCAGCCACACGATATCGAGTGAAATTTTCCAGGCAATAAGGGCTAGGCCCAGACCGATGGTAACGCCAATCACCGCCAGGATGGATCCGATTAACGTGGCGGCCGTATCCTCCTGCGTGATCAGATACATAAGGATCATGACTATCAGCGCGAGCGGAATCCGGTGAGTAAAAATCGGAACGGTTGCGGCGAGACACGCCAGCGTGAGCCGAAACGTTGCGCTGCCTCTCCCCGGGGTCGGTGCGAGCTCGCGGCGGAGAAATTCGAGGAGGGCTGAGGGAGTCATTGGGCGACCGGCCGAAATGAGCCACTCACGGTCGCTACCGCCGAGGCGCCGATGCGAAAAGAGTCATCCGGATTGTCCACTTTGATGCGTATCGGGAAGCGCGCGGCGAGGCGGATCCAGTCAAGCGAGCGCTGTACTTGCGGGAGTCCGTTGACGCTTGTGCCGTTCTCCGGCAGCACGGCCCAACCGAGCCCAACGACAGTGCCGCGGAAATGCCTGCTGGGTTGCGATTGCAGATAAACATCCACCGGCGCGCCCGCAGGAATGTGCCGTAGCTGCGTCTCACGGAAGTTCGCCACGACGTACCAGGTGCGAGTATCCACCATGGTGAACACCTCGGCACCCGCGCGGGCGAAGGCGCCATTTGATATATTCATACTGACCACAAGGCCTGTGAACGGCGCATGTACCTCGCAGTAGCTCAAATCTAATTCCGCCGAATGCACTGCCGCCTCGGCCACAGCGATTCTGGCATTGATACCCTCGTACTGACCAATACTGTCCTCGGCGCTGGCCCGTTGACTGCGGGCCTGTCGCAGCGCCGCCTCCGTAGCAATGTGTTGAGCGCGCGTGGACGCCAACGTAGCTATGGCAGCCCGCTTGCGCGCTCGCGCTTCTTCGAGCGCGGCGAGAGCCGATGCTCGCTTCGTCCGGGCTTCGTCAACGCGGTCTGCAGTGACGAACTGTTGCGGCAATAGCGGCTCAATACGCTTTAAATGATCGTCGGCATTCTGGAACTGCGCTTCCAGGCGAGCGATCTCGGCGTCGGCGACTACCGGATCCATTTCGCGGCTCGTCACCTCAGATGCGGAGGCGTTGAGTTGGGCTTCTGCCTTGGAGATGCCCGCCACAGCAGTGGCGGCACTGTTCTTCAGGCCATCGACTTCTTTCCGGGTGAGAGCCAGCGTTGCTCGAGCGCGCTCCAGCGCAATCTTGTAGGGGCGCGGATCGATCAGAAAAAGAAGATCGCCTTCCTTGACCAGCTGGTTGTCGCGTACGTGAAGCTCGACGATGTGACCGTTGACCTGCGGAGCAATTCCTACAAAATTGGCGCGTACTGTTGCATCGTCCGTTTGGGGCCTTATCTCCCACTGGACTAACGTCACAACGACCATAATGGCTGCGGCAGCTATGATTCCGATGCCGAGCACTCGACCGATCATGCGGCGAGCACCCGGATCTGATGCAATGTTATTTTCAGCCATAAAGTTAACCTCTGAACAAAGTCACCCAGAGTACGAGCGTGACGAGAATGCCAAGACTCGAATAGACCAGCGCTGGCGGCCCTATATAAGGATGAAGCCCCGTCCGAACAAAGAGCCACCGTCCGAGCAGAGCCGCGCCAATCCCGATCAAAGCGCAGAGCATCCAGGACGGAAAAAACGAGCCGATAATATTGATCTGTGGTCCCATTATTTACCTCGCAGTTCGGAGTTCTGCCCTTCGCTGTTTCAACCTTGAACCTGGAACCTTGAACTTTGAACCGCTCTGAAAGAGTGATTCACTGAGGCGCCCCGGTTGCAAACGCCAGCGCCGCCGATGCATTGAGCAGTTGGACCCTGGTGTCGAGGTCAACGAACCGCGCGCGGCTCAACTCGCGGCGCGCCGCGAGAAGATTCGTGAGTGTTTCAAGCCCTCGGCGATACGACTCCAGAGTCGATCCGTAGGACTTCTCCGAGGCATCCACCAATGCCGCGGCCACATCGAGCCTGCGCACCGCGAGCCGGACGTCCGTGTATGCCTTCCACACGTCCCGAATAGCCTGGTCGCGGGCGGCTGTTACCTCTGCTTCAGCGGCCCGGCGCTCGGCCTCGGCGAGTTCCACT
>QHOF01000374.1 GCA_003219335.1 Verrucomicrobiota bacterium
TGCCAAAACGCACGATGAACTTGCGCCAATCGCCACGAGCAATTTCGAGTTGCCTGGTTTCCCGACGCTCTACATCCCGCCAAGGGAGGCGTTCACCGGGGAACCGCCATTTGGTGGCCCGACGTATGCAGAGGTTGGCGCGCCCGTGGGTGCATTTAACCCGTTCAATCCATTTGAGCAGATCATCTCTGGCGGCAGTCGCGCGCGCATTTTCGATTTTGGCAACCGTTTAATCGACAACGAAAACATCGCCGAGCGCTTCACGGTGGGTGTAAAGGGCGACAAGCTGTTTAACGGAACTTGGGGCTACGACGGAGCGTTCATGTATAGCCAGGTCCAGCAGATTGGGAAGTTGCACAGCGTCAGTGGTCCGCGGTTCCAGCGGATTCTGAATGCGGCCGACCCGATCTTTGATCCCACCTCTGCTCAATATATCGGGCAGACGGTGCCATATAACCCGTTTGTGGATACCCAGCACGTCGTGTTCCCGAGCAATCTTCCGTTGATTGATTTCGCGTCGCTGAACACGAGGGACCTTTTTACGTCGAAACTAGCCACACTTGACCTGAACATTTACACCACCGACCTGTTTGATTTGCCAGCAGGCGGCGTAGGGTTGGCTTTTGGCGGCGCCTTTAGCCGGGAATCTTACACGGTTGATCCGGATGACCAGAACCGTCTCGGAGAGACCGCCGGCGCGAGCACGACCGGCCCGGTCAAGGCCGGGCGAAAATCGTGGGGGATTTATGCGGAAACGCTCATCCCGGTTTTCAGTCCCAAGTGGAACATACCCGGGTTTTACTCGTTGGAGTTTTCAGCCGGTGTTCGGTACGACGAGTGGCTGAATAACGATACCAACGCAGCGGTGCCGAAGGTTGGGGTGCGCTGGCAGCCGTTTGACGAGAGTCTAACGCTTCGCAGCACCTGGGGTGAAGGCTTCCTTGAGCCGTCCGGAGTACAATTGTACGGACCCCGAAGGTTTCTTGTGGGGCCGACGCACTTTATTGGGTGTGCGCCTGTGGCCGTTTTTGGTCCTTGCGGGAGCGACAGCAATCCGGTGCAGGACATAGCCGATCCGGAAACAATCATCGAGCAGCTTCCCAACAAGAACCTTCACCCGGAACATGACCGTAGCTGGACTGGAGGCATAGTTTACACGCCGAAGTGGATTCCGCCCAAGTGGGGAACGCTGACGTTGACAGTTGATTTCTGGGATGTCGAGCGCAGTGGCGTTAGCATGTACCTTTCCCCTAGCTCAATCATTTCCGGGTATAACGCGGGCATTTTCCCAGGTGTGGTGCTTCCTGCGCAGCCGACGCTGAGTACTGGACCAGCGGTTTTGTTTGACCCGGAAGGGAATTACACCGGGGTCACAAGCCCCTACATCAACGGCGGGCGCACGCGCACCAACGGTGTTGACCTCGGTCTTCAGCACCAGATCGAGACAGGCATCGGCACATTTTCGCTCTTAACCCGGTGGAGTTATCTGAACGAAATGGTGGTCAATTTCCCCAATTCAAGGCCGAGGCAGGCAGCTGGTAGCTCTAGTTCGGAGTGGTATATAGGCGACTTT
>QHOF01000375.1 GCA_003219335.1 Verrucomicrobiota bacterium
TCTGTCGTTGGCTCGCCTTCCAACAGTGCGCCAGCCCTTCCGAACGGGCCCAGGGTCCCGGAGCCATAGCAGCCGCTTGAGCCCGGCAGAGAACCGCACACATTCCAGTTAACGCTGGTGTGAGCCCTGTCCATGTTGTACCTGGTATACAATGTCGCGTCGATTGGCGTAGCGGACGCAGCCGGGACGCGGTCGTCCTGATCGTGCCGACAGCGGGACCGGCGAACCCGGAGAAAATCAGAAATCCCCGCGTCCGCAGGTGCCTGAATCCCCGCGTGCCTAACTGTAATTTTGACCGCCTGGTTAGTATTCAACATGACCTGCGATCCAACGCCATCTTCCTCATCGCTGCCGTCCGGGCCGACCACAATAAAGGCACTGTGAAGACTGTTAAAGCCTCCAAATGATACAGTCGCGTAGCCATATTCATCAGCCGTAATTCCAGTAACGGGGATAGGCGGATTGAATCCGCCAAGCTGGGTGACGCTAAAGGTTTGCTTGTTGATCTCAACCGCGTACGGGCTCCGGTCTGTTCCAATGAAAAGGAATTGATTATTGGCTGCCATGGATGCAAGGCCACTAACCAGAGGCAGACTGATTGTTTGGGATAGAGTAACGGTAACCGTATCGGAATCCGTGGTAATCGTGTCAACCTTTGTATAAACGTAGAGCACGACCTCGTTCTGATTGGGGCCACTAGCGATATCCAAGATATAAATGGCGCGAGTGACAGTATTCATAGTGAGGTCTGTCGTTGGCTCGCCTTCCAACAGTGCGCCAGCCATTCCGAACGGGCCCAGGGTCCCGGAGCCATAGCAGCCGCTTGAGCCCGGCAGAGAACCGCACACATTCCAGTTAACGCTGGTGTGAGCCCTGTCTGTGTTGTACTTGGTATACAACGTCGCGTCGATTGGCGCAGCGGGCGCGGCCGGGACACCGCCTTCCTGTCCGTAGCTGAGGTTAGCGCAAATCAGTGTGGCCGCGACAACCGTTGGAAATACAATTCTTGTTCTCATCACATCAATTTTGCCAGCTTCGAAAAGGGGCGTCAAGAATATTCCGACACTGTTTCGGTCATTAACACCGCCGGTGGGGATGCGGTCATCAAAACGCTCCCCACCGGAAGCCATCCTTTCACTATACGCGGACCTCTTTCGGTCGTAACCGTCAACTCATGCGCTCCAGTGGGGTAAACCCACTGCGGAGTTGCGACACCGGCAGTGATGAGCAGCCCGACCTTCTTGTTGTATTTGGCGGCGAGCGCGACCCCTTGATCGAAAAAAGACCAGTCGATCGCCCCCTCGCGAGGCTGGACTTTACTCCAAAACGCCCGCAGCAGGACCCCTTGGACATAGGGGTTTGTCCAGCAAGGCTCTTTGGCGAGGTCGCGGGAGGGAAAATCTGGGCGGTCGGCTTTCAGCAGATAGATGATCCCGGATGCTGAGGCCTTCGGCGTCTGGGCGCCCGCGCCATGGACCACACATAGCCCCATCGCAATGACAAAGCTTGGGAGCGAGTAGCGCACTATTCGCA
The DNA here is from genome assembly GCA_003219335.1 of Verrucomicrobiota bacterium. GTDB lineage: Bacteria > Verrucomicrobiota > Verrucomicrobiia > Chthoniobacterales > UBA10450 > Udaeobacter. The sequence goes on from QHOF01000375.1 coordinate 1,534, forward strand.
AAATCTATTGTGCAGGTTGCGCGATAAAGCGTGTGCCGAAAAATAGAAGTGATCGGTGAACCCGTCAAGCAGTTAGCGCGCAATCCACTTCCACTGGCCACCGGTGGCTTCTTGATAAAGCGCGTAGCGATGGAGAAGCTCATATTGCGCCTGCTGAAGGTCTTCTTTCTTCTCAAGCAGTTTTAGTTTGGCCATGTTTAGTTCGCCCAAGAGCGCCTGGTCAAGCCTGGCCTGTTCTTCAAGACGGGTGGCCACCCGCTGCGCTTCGACAACTTCACCACGCACCTTTCCGAGACTTCCGGCAGACTGCTTGATTTGCAAGACGGCATCCACCAGCTCCTTCTGCAGATCCTGCTCCACGGCCACCCGGCGTTCGGTCTCCGCTTGCAGTTTTATGCGGGCTGCCTTGGTCGCTAAGTAAGCTTCTCCAAAATCAAAAATGGGGACGTGTACCGCTAGCAACGATGTCCACTGATTCGCTGCGTCCCCATGAAAGTCGCCGTACTGAAAGTCGTAGCTGTCGGCCGTCACGGTTGGCAAAAGCCGGCTTCGTTGAAGCTCTACATTAGCTTGCGCCCCTCGGATGGCAGCCTCTTGCAAGCGCACTTTTGGATGTTGCACGGAGCTAATTCCCGCAATTGTTTCGAAGTCTGGTAAGGGAGCCGCTTCAGGATAGCTATCCTGGATCCGGACCGTGCCGGCGTCGCGTCCAAGGAGCGCGGCAACGGCTAAAAAGGAATAAATCGCCTCCCCTTGCGCTGCCTCAAAAGAGGCCCGGCTGCTTTCCAGCAGAAGCCTCGCCACTCCGAGTTCTTCTGCGGTCGCCAGGGCACTTGTGGCTCGGTTCTCGACTCGCGCGTCTTCTTCTTGCGCCAGAGCGAAGTGTCGCGTGCGAAGCTCCAGCAAGTGTGTGGCCTTGATCGCCTGGAGGTAAGCGTCGGTCGCCGTA
>QHOF01000368.1:0-501 GCA_003219335.1 Verrucomicrobiota bacterium
GACGCGCGATAATGGCCGGCAACGTGATGGTGGGCACTCGGATTGCAGCAAAGCCATCTGAGCTTCTCGATGGACAAGCAGCGATCACGCTGAAGCCGGCACGAAAATATGTCGGCCGAGGCGCACTGAAGCTGGAAGCTGCACTCGATCATTTCAAGATCGATGTACACGGAAAGACGACGCTGGATATTGGCGCCTCAACCGGCGGTTTTACCGATTGCATGCTGCAACGCGGCGCGAAGAAAGTTTATGCGGTCGATGTTGGCCACGGCCAATTGGATTGGAAGCTGCGCCACGATCCTCGCGTGATTGTTCTTGAAAGAATCAATGCGCGGTCTCTTTCACGTGAGCACATTCCGGAATCTGTCGATCTTTGCGTAATCGATGTTTCCTTCATTTCCTTGACCTTAATCCTGCCGAGGGCGTTCGACTTGATAATCCCAAGTGGAGCGATTCTCGCGCTGATCAAACCACAGTTCGAGCTGCAACGCTCCGAGGTAG
>QHOF01000368.1:579-4665 GCA_003219335.1 Verrucomicrobiota bacterium
GAGGGATCTGGGCCACGTGGTGACTGGGATTGTTCCAGCTGCTATTAAAGGCGCGGATGGGAATCAGGAGTTTTTTGCATGCATCCGAAAACGATCGGCTTAATTGCCCACACGGGGAAACCAGGCGTTGCTGAGCTAATCAACGGAATTGCCCAGGAGTTCGGCCGTTTTTCAATCTCGATCCTGTTCGAGAAGGAGACGGCTCGCATTGCCGGAAAGAAATCGGGGCTCTCGATAGCGGAATTGGGAGCTGCCACAGATCTCCTGGTAGCGGCCGGCGGGGACGGCACCATTCTGCGCGTGGTCGGGCAACTTGGCGAAACCATTAAGCCAATCTTCGGCATCAATGTCGGCTCGCTCGGCTTCCTGACCTGCGCGAGTTCTTCGACCTATCGCGAGGCAGTGGAATGCATCGTCGGAGACCGGATTAATTTTAGTCAGCGTGCGCTGCTCGAGGCGCGAGTTAGCTTGGGCGACAAAAGAACGAGCAAAATGATCGCACTAAACGATGCCGTGTTAAGCCGCGGCGAACTTTCGCGCCTGGTTTTGTTGCGCACACGAGTCAACGGCGAACCGCTCACCGAGTTCAACGCCGACGGGTTGATTGTGGCCACGCCGACTGGCTCGACGGCCTACTCGCTATCCGCCGGGGGCCCGATTCTCGATCCCGAGTCCGGCGTGTTCGTGATCACGCCGATTTGTCCGCATGTTCTCACAAACCGATCGATTATTGTTGCCGAAGGATCCATCATCGAAATCGAAGCCAGCGATCCCGATTATCCGGTCTTTCTGACGCTGGACGGACGCAAGCCAATCCATGTCGAGCGAGGATCGATAGTCACAATTCGCAAGGCAAAGAGAACGCTTCCGCTGGCGTCGTTGCCCGATGCCTCATTCTTCAGCGTAGTCCGGCAAAAATTGAAGTGGAGCGGGAGCAACGTCTAATCGGCTTGTCCGCAAGCCGCGCCGGAGTTCCTGATTTTTTATGCAAATAGTTTGACGCCGTTCGGGGGCGGAACGAGCTTCGTGGGATACTTCTGAAGGAACAAACTTATGAACAAAATAATCTTCCCGAAATCACTCCTTCTTACCCTGGTCAGTGTACTGCTCGTAACCTTCACCGTTTGGGCTGGCACGTCTGTTCTTGAAGGGGTTGTGAAAGATCCCAATGGCCGTCCAGTCAAAGGCGCCGATGTCCGGATTGAAGCGAAGAATTTTTCCAAGGTCATCAAGACTGATGCCAACGGTCGTTATGTCTACGATGGCTTGGGAGTTGCCACTTATAAGGTCAGCCTGGTTATCAATGGACAAGTCAAAGCATCGATCCTCGACGTCAAGACACAGCGCAATCGGGCAAGCCCGCTCAACTCAACTTCAATCTGACGGGGCAGACCGCGTCGGCCAAGAAACAAACACACATGGTTTGGCTCGCCCCCGACATTGGAAGTCATATCGGCGGTGGCCGCTGGGTTGAGGTCGATGATAACGGTAATATTGTGAACAACGCCAACAACGCCGGAGCTAGCAATGCCACGAAAGTCACTGGAACCGCCGTGCAAGCCACGCAAATGAAAGTGCATACCGGCGGCGGTAATTGAAATTGTGGTCAACTATGCTCGCGAAATCACTTGTTCTTAGCTTCGCTGGCCTGCTGTTTGTAACGGTCACAGTCTGGGCTGGCACATCGGTTGAAGGGGTGGTGAAAGACCCCAGTCAGCGTCCAATCAAAGGCGCTAATGTCCGGATTGAAGCGAAAAATTTTTCCAAGATTGTCAAGACCGATGGCAACGGCCATTACATTTGCGATGGCCTCGAAGTTGGCGCTTATAAAGTCACTCTCCTTGTCAATGGACAAGTCAAAGCATCGATCCTCGACGTCAAGACACAGCTGAATAAAGCCACCCGACTCAACTTCGGTCTAACTGGAAAGACGGCGTTGGCTAAGAAACACACGCACATGGTTTGGATTCCTCCTGATATTAATACGCGTATCGGTGCTGGTCACTGGGTTGAGGTTGATGATAACGGCAATGTCGTCAACAACACCGGATTTAATGACGTCGAGAAAACCCGTGGACCTGCTGTGCAACAGATGGAAATCAGGGTGGCCCCAGGCAAATAGGGCGAGACTGCATTTACGCAGCGGCGTCAGTTTCCGTTCGGCTGCGTTCGCACAGCGAAGAAAATTTCGCTGTGCCTGTGATTCGGCTACAGCCTTATCTAAACTGCCCTAGAAAATTTGCAGCGCGCCGCGCGCCACGCGAATGCATGCCCGCATCGGTGTCGACCCTACGCCTTGAGAAGGCTGGCGCCGAACCCGTGTCGATCGCGAGATTTGGTGTCCACGGACTTTATATGACACACAGTTTTTTCAGAGATTTTGTCGCGCATGGCAAAGCGAGCAAAATCATGAACTGGCGTTGGCAGAGCCTGTCGCCGAGCTGGTGATGGAGGTTGCGCCGCGTGATGTTGGTAGCCTCTCACGGCACCGAAACCTGTTTTTAGGGGAGAGTATCCTAACTTGGAAACTAAATTTCCCTTAGTTCTACTGAAAAATAGTCTTGCAAGGGTTTGTGAACAACTGTTAGCGAGTTGCAATAAATCCCAGAAATGGGCTCCCGTGTGAGAGATTTGGCTCTCCGTAGTCCAAAATCACCACGAACTGGCGTTCGCAGAGCTGTCGCCGAAGCTGGTGATGGGATGTTGCGCCGCGTGATGTTGATAGCATCTCAACGGCTCGGGAACCTGTTTTTAGGGGATAGTGTCCTAATTTGGAAACTAAAATTTCCCTTAATTCTACTGAAAAATAGTCTTGCAAGGGTTTGTGAACAAGTGTTAGTAACTTGCAATAAATCCTAGAAATGGGCTCCCCCCTGAGAGACTTGGCTTTTCGTAGCCCCTACGACAAGGTCGGCGGCTTGTTTTATTTCGGCCGAATGCTGGACAAGATCCGTAGCCATTGCAAAGGAGAATTGCCTCTCGAATATGAAGTGAACCTTGGAAAAGGTTTCGACGAAAAATGTGCAACCTTTCTCCGAGTTAGATACGAGCTTGTAGTCGAGTACGTGAATCAAGGCCTCAACGAGGAGGCAATTTTGGAGTCGTGTTTTGGGATGGGGCGCCGACCGTCCGAGGGTGAGATTTATATGTGGAATGAATTCATGCGAAAACGAGGCTGGCATGACGAACTTTCCGAGGCGCTGGAAAGCCGGAAAAAAAGGGAAGCCATGCTTTCCAGGTCGGAGATCCAGACAGTGTTTCAATTCATTGATGCCGATGAAGGGCGCTTGGTAAACGATAAGCATATAAACGGCTACTCGCGCTCAAAGTATGCCAGGACAGGAAATGGCGTTCCGGCCAAAGACTAAAGACCGCTGCGGCGCTCTAATAGCGTGGTAGTCCTTGCGATCACACGTGCGCGGGAGAACCGCGAAAGCCTTCATCTTTATATGACATATACAAGTACTGATTTTGTCGCGTACGTGTTTAGCCTGGACGTAGTCGCACATTCTTCGCGATGTGTTTCAACCGCCGACGGGCGGGATTTTTATTTGCCATCGGCGGCGAATTGACAGCAATTTCACTCGGGAGACGTTTCGTCAATGCATCGGGCAAATTTTGCTGCACAGCAAATATGAAGGGACAGACTTTGAAGAATTGGCGCTCGATATTGGTTTCCATCCTGTGGACCAGACTGACGCTGGAAAACTGGCGCGCGAAGTTGGTCTCTCTACTACTCGCGATAACGGTTTGGTACCTAATCAAAAAAAACATAGAGACGACGCCCTCGGTGTCTGAGAGGCCTTCTCCAACGCCCGTTAAGGAAACGCGCTAAGGGCACGCCACGGGGAATGGCAAATCGACAAGAGGCCTCCTCACGCAGAGCTTCATGTGAGATATAGTTTTTTACGGAAATTTTTGGGCGCGGGTTTTGTCCCGAATCGCGGTTGACGTACTGCAGTGTTTTCCGGCAAACTGCCTCTATGGAGGCAGAAAATAGATTGCACGTTGCAGTCTAATTCTCATTAGACCTACATGCGCATTATGAGCGACCGCATCGTTCATCCCTGGTTCCGGCCGCTCGAT
>QHOF01000369.1 GCA_003219335.1 Verrucomicrobiota bacterium
CACGCGAACCAGATCGCGCTTATACTCTTCCGACCCCCGGAGATCCGCCGTCGGCTCCGATTCTTGAGCGGCCAGTTGAGCCGCCCGCTTGATAGATTCGCCATCGATTTTCTTTCCTCGTAAAGCCTCTTCCGCTCTTCTGGCTTTGACGGGCGTCAGACCGACATTAGTGAGCCCGATTCCAGCCCGTTCGCAAACATCGTCTTTGCCCAGAGTCAATTGCGCAGCGACCCCTGCCGTGGCAAAGTCACCGACCTTTCGCTCCAGCTTGAAATACGCCCCGCCGCTTCCAGGCGGCGGGATGGGAATGCGGATCTCGGTAAGAATTTCTCCTGAACTCAGGGCGGTAGTGAACAGGTCGGTAAAAAAGCTCGTGACCGGTATCTTTCGCTCTCCTTGAGACCCGACAACCACGATTTCGGCCTCTAGCGCCAACATGGTCGCGGGATGGTCATTGGCCGGATCGCCATGAGCCAAATTTCCGCCGATCGTAGCGCGGTTTCGCACCAGAGGGTCCGCGATAACTAGGGTCGTGTCTAAAAGCAGCGGGTATTTGGTTCTGACGAGTTCCGACTTCTCCAGATCCACCTCGCGAGCCAGCGCCCCGATCCTGAGGAAGCCATCCGACTCTTTGATATAATCCAGCCCCGAGATTCGGTTGATGTCGATGAGGTGAGCCGGCTCGGCTAGACGCAACTTCATGAGAGGGATCAGGCTCATGCCGCCCGACAGAATCTTTGCTTCCGAGCCGTACTTTTTGAGCATGCTGATGGCGTCATTCACGCTGTTCGGCAAATGATAATCAAAGGACGGAGGAATCATCGTGAACCTCCTTGAAAGTCAATTCACGCAGGGGACCAACGGTAAGATCGGTAGCAAATCGGGAGATACTCCAGTATCTACAACATGTCTCTCCCCTCTATATTGGCTTGTCAAGAGCTAAACGGCTTATGCCACAACGGATGAGGCCAGGCGTCAGCAAACCAGCCCGCACCAAGCGGAGGACCTTTTTAGATGGCGAAAACATGTGATAAGTAAATCGACGAGTCTAGAGCGATTCAAAGGTTTTTTCCGCAATGAAGGCCCTGGAGCCTCAACTGATTCAAATGAACGGCAACGTCGTCACGGTGGCGCTAGCCAATGGTCACATCGATTTTGCGTTGGCTATCTCTCCGGTGCTCAACGGGGCGATGCAAGGTTTGGGAACCAAGCTCGTGGCGGCGCTCAATTCGCGCCCGCCATTTTCATTGGTGGTGCGGCCGGAAATAAACTCGGCCGCCGATTTAAGCGGTAAAGTATTTGCCGTCAGCTCTTTCGGCAACACTCAGGCGATTCTCACGGAAAAGCATCTTCAACACCTGGGCTTGAAGAAAGGGGAATACCAATTGCTGGCGATGGGCGCGACCCCAGCCCGGATCGCCGCCATGGAGAAAAACATCGCGCAGGGAAGCTTGATGGCGCCGCCATCGAATGTTCAACTGGAAAACTGCGGCTATCGCATCCTTGGGAACACGGCGGAGATCATCGTTCACCCCATCGCGGGTCTCGGCGTACACGAAGACAGAATCAAGACGGATCCCGACCTGATCAAAAGGACCATCCGCGCTTCGTTAAAGAGCCTTCAGCTCTTGCAGATCCATCCGAAGGATACGATAAAGATCCTGATGGAATGGGGGCGGGTGTCGGAAAAAGACGACGTCCGGGCATTGGAGCTTTCCAAACCGGGCTTTAGTAGAACCGGCTCTCTGACCGACGATGATCTCAGCATCGAATGGAGCTTCATTCAACAGCAGGCGAAAAAAGCCAACGTGCCTGTTTCCATCGCCCACGATATGACGCTCCTAAAAGAGGTGCAGAAGCAACTGGGGCTGGAGTAAACGCTCGAAATCATAATTCGACGAAATCCAGAAGGAAAAGAAAATCAGCCAACAAAAGGAGTACACAAATATGCTGCGCACGCTCGACCTACTCGCCAGTGATTCCTCTCACCTGCCGTTTCTTTATGTCTTTAAAGAGTCCCGCGTGATGGAGAAATACGGATTTGAAATCGATCTCCATATCGTCGGCGGCGCCAAAGCGCCGACTATGCGACATCGCGCCAAGCTAGCTCTCGCCGGAGAAATCGACTTTCTTAGCGGCCTCCATCATGAAACCTATCGCGAGCGGGCCAAAGGCGAAAAGCGGCTTACCTATCTGGCTCAAGCGCAGAATAACTGGGACGACCGTCTGGTCGCCTTGCCGGAAATCAAGAATGTCGAAGATCTAAAAGGCAGGAAAATTGTCTGCCACTCCAAAGCTCCCTGTGTGTCTGGCAATTTGCGCGCGGTGCTGGAAACCTGCGGGCTTCGGTCCGAGGAGATCAACATGGATGTGATTGAGGACACTTCCGGGAAATTTCTAGATTTCGTTGATGAAATCATTTCCGGCAAAGCCGTGGCAGCGCTGGTCGACATGCCTTTCGATCTCTACGGCATCAAAAAAGGACTGCATGTGATCGATCTCCCGGACCGGCCGGTAATTCATAACACGACTTTGCTCGCCACCACAGATTATATCGAGCAGAATAAAGAAACCGTCTATGCGTTTCTTAAGGGGTTTATTGAAGCGCTTCACTTCTTCAAGACGCAGCCCG
>QHOF01000370.1 GCA_003219335.1 Verrucomicrobiota bacterium
ACGCAACCTCTCGCTGGCGATAAAGGAAATCGAAGAACGCGGAAGGGCCAACGAGGATGTGTTGGCCCTCTTGGAATTTATTAAATCCTCAAAGCGAGGAGTTTGCCTCGGTCGCTAGCGTTGCACGGGGGAGCCGTGTCGACGGAGATCTCTTGCGGTTCCACGCCGGCGGGCAGCGCCCCACGAAAATACAAACCGCCGCCGAATCGATGCCTGCAAGGCGAGCCTTTAGGCTTTGCCGCTGGTCAATAAACAATCAGCAAAAAATAACCAAAACCAGTGAAGCCTGATTTGTTTCTTTTATCAAAGAAACAAGCTGGCGGTTATTACCGCAATTACGGTAACGGCGTATAGCAAGTCAATCACAAGCCCACTGCACAGTCTTTTTGGACGTTGATAGAACTGCCACGTCAACGGGTCGATTCACGAATAATCCTGGCAGTGAGCCCTGCTTCAGTAACTTCTCATGGTGTTCAATAGTGAGCTCTACTAGCCGTTCCGGAATCTCGGGAGGAAAGAGGCTGGTTTTTGTTTGTTCTGCCCGAATGCGTCTATATTCGGAGTTTGTGGCATCTGTTACTCGAGCAGACGAATAAAACGCCTCGGTGGCATCACTGAGACCAAATGCTTGGATCCATGTGAATGACTTTGGCGGAACCGGGCTCTCGATAGAGAGTTGGACGGGCGGCACAATAAAACCTGCTCGCGGTTTACCATACTGAAGTCTCGCAATCGCCAGGCTTAACTCACCGTTCGGTTCAATCCCAACAAAAATCCCCTCAAGCCATACTGGAGTTGGTTTGAGCCAACCGCCTTCTATTCCACGACGAATTCTGAAGTCGACATACCAGCCCCACTCCTCGGCCATTGCTTCGACCATTCTGTTCGGCTCAATCCAATCGGTATCAAAACGGAAGTTTTGGCTGATCTCTCGGGCGACATTCATTGCATTATACTGAACGTCGACCGGAACACGTGAACCTGTGGTGGCCATACCTGTGACCGCGAACAGGAGCTGTGGGCGCACTTCGATCAGTTTGCAAGCGGTGTCATTGTAACCCACGATCGCCCCAGTCTGCGGGTTCACAAGCGTCGCCCTGCTGTCCGCAGCCACGACAACCTTCTCTCGTGAAATGCTCAAGACGATAATAGTCCCGAACTCGTGATTGGAAAACTGTGCCGGAGGCCGAACTGGCTCGCGTAGCTGAATAGATCCCGACCGAACACATGCAGCTGTCGGAGCGTTCTGAATGGGAGCTTCCCAATTCAGTAGAGGTCTTCCCTGATCGCAGGCGGCGGCAGGAAACTTCAGCCGAACCTCGATTGTATTCTCTTGCGGCGCGTGAGCAGAGCATCCAATCATGTTGGCGAGAAACAGCAGAACAGAGGCGCTGGCTACACGACTCACGAAGCCGTTTGATTTCACACCGAGCATATAAGCTGTACGTGATCCCTTGTCGCGGAATAGACTAGCGGATTTCGCCTAAGTCGTCACTATGCGCACCAACCTACTTGCGCTACGACCGGTAGGGACGCTGTTGCTATCTGGACAAGCCTCTCGTCAGGATCTTCGACGCTCCGAAGGTCGAGATTCCTACTTGCCGGGCGACATTGGCCATTGGCGTTCCGTAATTTTCGACCAAGCCTCGGACGATCTGCGCTCTGACCGCCGGCAGCCGATCGCGACGGCTCCCGTTCGCAGTTCCGTCGGCGACAGTTCGTTCTTTTGCATGCCGGTGTCGCAGGTTGCATGTCAGCGCCGCATGAATTTGGCAATCGCACGCGCCACTGCAAAGCAGCAAATGTGCATGGTTGGTCATCAACGCCCAAGAAAGGCCCGGTCTGCGACTGGTTCGCATGAAACGGAATGTATTCCGTGTGGCGACCCAATTGCGGGTCGGACACCCTGCTTTCCATCGAGCTGCGGCCGTGCTATACGGCGGGCTGATAACTGGCTATACCGCCGTAGAGGCGGTGTTTGTCGGCGATGGCATTGTGGCAAAGACTAACTTCGCGTTGATTTTCCAGCAGATTACGGTTTTTCATTCGAGATCATCATGGGATACACCGCCGGCAGTCGCTCATTCACTTAATAGTTAGACAGAAATGAAACTGGTGCTCCCCGACACGTGCTGGAACAGGGACCTGATCTCGGGCGCGTTGCTCTTGTATTTTCACGACGAGAAGATCGGAGTGACACTGCACCCTTCGGTATCGACGTTCATGACAGGTATTGATCCGTTCGATTTTATCCGGCTGGTCGAGGAGCGTAAACCGGATTGGCTGCCAAAGTTTTCGACATTTGTTCATTATTGGAGGGTCTTCCAGTCAAGCCTCCGCGAAACGTCTGCGCTTCTTGAACCTTTACGTGGGACTGCACTCAAGACAATTTGGATGAGTTATCCTAAGGACACCGTAGCTTGGGGATCAGCCGACGAACTGCTCGCGTCTTCAGACTTGGGGCTCCAGGAAATAGTCGGGCTCATCGATCCGTTCTCAGCATCAGATGAACTCTTCGCGCACATCTTCTTTGAGCGGTACCTAGAGCTCTACGAGGGACATCGCACACCAGAGCAAATGATGGCATTCGGTGCTGAACGATTTCGTTCGGGAAAAGCACCTGACCCTATTCAGGTCGACTGGACTGCCCTATATGGTTATTGCAACGAGCGATTTCAGTCCGCTGAGCTCGAAGCGCTTCTTGCGACTGCTTACATGTTCCGGTTCCCAATTCTCAAAGATTCACCGGCAATACTTCTTACCAATCCAAATCTTGTCCGGTTCCTCGCGTCCCTGCCTCTCGAGGTGAAGCGAGCAGGCGGGGCCGCTGCGCCGAATATAGATTTTGATGTCGTCGCATGGGAGTTTTTCCGACAGCTCATGTCGCCGCGCCTCGACCCTCTCGATACTAAGACCGTTCAAAAAATAATGGATCTCATTCACAGCCGCTCGGTCGAAATTGATGCGCTGAAGAGACGCTGCCTTCGCCTCGCTGAAGATCTAGGTAACGAAACTGACTTGGAAGAATTGCAGAAGCGAATCCGACAGCACATACGGGTACACGTGGAAGCAGAC
>QHOF01000367.1:0-533 GCA_003219335.1 Verrucomicrobiota bacterium
TAAATTGACAATAATCCCTTGGGTAAAAGGACTGATCAGGTGTCCACCGTTAGCGCGTGTTTTTCTGCTCGTTCCACTTTTGCTGACGATGATAGCGGCGGCCCCGGCTGCTCGGGCGAGCATTATTCCCCGCGACTTAAGCACGTCGAATGGGAATGACTATGGCGACTGGAGCGTACTGTGGTGGCAATGGTTGTTGTCGATTCCGGCGGCCACCAACCCGGCCCTCGATTCGACCGGCGCCAACTGCGGTTAGAAGCAGGCCGGCCCGCTGTGGTTTTTAGCAGGGAATTTTGGCGGTCCTGCCGTCACGCGCGACTGCACCGTGCCTGCCGGCAAGTCCATATTTTTCCCACTCTTTAATGCGATCTTCGGCGCTGGAGTGGGCGACTGTTCTCCAACCAATCCCAGAGTTCCCTGCAATCTGGCAGACCTGCGGGTAGCCGCCACGGCGTCGGCGGACTCAGTGACGCTCGAAGCCGACCTCGACGGCACTCCGTTGGATGTGAGTAACCAGCGCGTGCAGTCTCCCG